>ONLO01000087.1 GCA_900318715.1 uncultured Eubacteriales bacterium
GCGGCCGGTAGAAGAACTGGCGGGTCAGATAATGGTAGATCCGGTAAAGGAGTGTCTGTTTCCACCAACCCCAGCCGACCCGCTTGATTCGCACAATGGACGACAGCCACCCGGCGGTCAGCAGGAACACGACCGTTGCCACGGCGGCAATAGCCCAGGGGTACAGCCCCAGCGGCAGTTCCATAGCCGTCAGTCGGTTGCCGAAGGCCACCAGCCCGGCTGTGCTCGGAGCCACCAGGGCAGCCAACAGGCTCATGTACAGCACCAGGTGGATGTCCGTGGGCAGGTAATCCGTGCTGAGGAGAACGGGCTTCTCCTCCTCCGGCTTCCAGCCCACCATGTTGAGCCACAACACCAGGCCCATAATGGCCAGCACATAGGCGCCCAGGAACAGCCATACCGTCCGGATAATGGACGGGTGCTGGTAATGCTGGAATTTTTCGTAGGCTTCAAAATAGGCGTCCCCGTGGAGCTCCGGCTTGACCTCGTCAAGGCGGTTGGAGCCCAGGGTTATGTAGTAGCGTACATCGCCCACAGATTCTGCCAGATCCACCGTATAAGCGGAAAGATTCGACTCCGTGACAATGCCGTTTAAGTTCGCCCGTCCCTTATGAACGGTGCCGTTTACGAGATAATTCGACAGCGTCGACGCTCCCGGTTTCTTCTCCAGATTCGTATAAACGGTGCCGTCCGCACTCACAATGTAGTACTTGAGGTTGGTCCGCTGTGCCAGGTTCACCCGCGCCTCTTCCACGCGCTGATGCAGCTTCGGATCCTTGGCCGCCTTCTCCTTATCCGCATTGCTCAGCACGGCCATGTTCGCCAGGTCGTCAGTCAAGGCCTTCTGGAAGGCCATGCTCTCGAGGTAGGTCCCGTAGCGGCCGTCCAGGAACTCCCGTGTGTTGTAGAACTGGGACAGCAGCCCGAACCGGATGAGCCAGAACGTGCCGAAGAAAAACAGCGCGGCAGCCAGCAGCAGGACCATCGCTTTGGCAAGGATGGACCGTTTAATATTTCTCGACTTTGTATCCAAGGCCCCACACCACCTTCAGGTATTTCGGTTCCCGCGGGTTAATTTCAATCTTTTCGCGGATGTTGCGGATATGCACGGTAACGGTCTTCTCGGGCGAGAATGACGGCTCCTGCCACACTGCCTCGTAGATCTGCGAGCTGTTGAGCACCCGGCCCATGTTCTTCATGAGGTACTCGAGGATGCTGTACTCGCGGGCGGTCAGGCGCACCGGGTTGCCATCGACGGTGACTTCCTTCTTGTCGGTATCCAGGGTCAGGCCGCCGGTGACAATGGTCGTCGTGTTAATGTCCATGCTGCCGAGCGTGGCGTACCGCCGGATCTGCGACTTCACGCGCGCAACGAGCTCCAGCGGGTTGAACGGCTTCGTGACGTAGTCGTCCGCGCCGAAGCTGAGGCCGGAAATTTTGTCCGTGTCTTCGCTCTTCGCCGAGAGCAGGATTATGGGAAAGTTGTAGTGCTCCCGGATGGTCATGGTGGCGGTGAGGCCGTCCATCTTCGGCATCATGATGTCGAGGATGAGACAGTGGACCTCGTTGTTCCGGATGACCTCCAGGCACTCTTCGCCGTCAGCGGCGGTGAGCACGTTGTACCCTTCCGCCTTGAGATATATTTTGATGGAGTCGAGGATGGCTTTGTCGTCATCGCAAACTACTACGTTGTACATAATTTCGCTCCTGTTGGTGCCCGGTTTACGGCAGGAAGGCCGTTCCCGGTTTCTGTTCCAAGGATACTGTCGGCACGTAAAAATGCCGTAAGAAAAAATCTAATATTTTGACAAGAGAGTTGGGGGTTAGCGTTAGGGGTTCCCGGGCGATTCAGCTCTGCCCGAAAGGCCCCGCCGCGCCGCTCGTTTTGCTCTTTTGCGCCGCTCGTTCGCTTAAGCGGTGCCGAGGTTCTCTGCAAACAGCAGGTCGGTTTCTTCAGCCAGCAGCTGGTGATCCGGTAAGGCCAGCTCCGGGTCATCGGCCAGGATCTTCCGTGCGGCTTCGCCGGCGGTGGCGAGGACGTCCATGTCCTCCATCATGTCGGCAATGCGAAGCTCGGGAAGGCCGTGCTGCCGGCGGCCGAAGAAGTCGCCGGGTCCGCGGAGCGCCAGGTCCTTCTGCGAAATGACGAACCCGTCGTTCGTCTCCGTCATGACCTTCAGCCGCTCCGCCGTGTTCGGGCTCCGGCTGTCCGAGAGCAGGATGCAGGTGGACTGATACTTGCCGCGGCCGACGCGCCCGCGCAGCTGGTGCAGCTGGGAGAGCCCGAACCGCTCGGCATTCTCAATGAGCATGATGACGGCATTCGGGACGTCCACGCCGACTTCAATGACCGTGGTGGACACCAACAGCTGGATTTCGCCCGATACGAACCGTTCCATGACGTCGTCCTTGTCGGCGTTCTTCATCTGGCCGTGGAGAAGTCCGACACGGTAGTCCTTGAACTCGTTCTGACAGATCCGTTTGTAGTACTCGGTGGCCGGCATGAGGTCCGCGGTGGTCTCATCGCCTTCCTCCACCAGCGGGCACACAATGTAGCCCTGCCGGCCCTCGTCCAGGAATTTTTTAATATAGTTGTACGCCCGCTCGCGGATCTTGGAGTTGATCCGGTACGTCTCAATCGGCTGGCGTCCTTTGGGAAGCTCGTCTATAACGGAGACGTCTAAATCGCCGTAGATGGCAAGAGCCAGCGTCCGCGGAATAGGCGTGGCGGACATGACGAGGACGTGGGCGCCGTCGCCCTTGCGGGCCAGGGATCCGCGCTGTCCGACGCCGAAGCGATGCTGCTCATCCGTAATGACAAGGCCCAGGTTGTGGAACTGGACGTCGTCCGTTATGAGGGCGTGCGTGCCCACGACGAAGTCGATGGCGCCGCTGGCAAGGCCCGCCTTAATGTCGGCCTTGTCCTTGGCACTCGTGCTGCCGGTGAGCAGCGCGCACTGGATGCCCGTGCCTTCAAAAAACTTCGCCATGGTAGCGTAATGCTGCCCGGCAAGAATTTCGGTCGGGGCCATCATGGCGGACTGGAAGCCGTTGCGGGCGGCCGTGTGACACAGCGCCGCGCCGACCATGGTCTTGCCGGACCCGACGTCGCCCTGCAGCAGCCGGTTCATGAGCTCGCCGCTCTGCATGTCCTCTATGGCGGCGGCCACGGCCCGCTTCTGGGCGCCGGTCGGCTCAAAGGGCAGCGTGGCGTAGAACTCCTTGGTACAGTCCTCTAAAATCCGAACGCCCGCGGCTTTGCGGCGGTCCTTCCGGATGCGGGCAAGCCCAATCTGGAGCTCCAGCAGCTCTTCAAAAATAAACCTATTCCGCGCCCTGGACATGCGTTCCATGCTGGACGGGAAGTGGATTTCCTGCAGGGCCTCCGTCAGGGACAGAAGGCCGTACTTCTCCCGCACGTCATACGGAATGGGGTCTTCGGCCATGGGCGCGTAGATGGACAGTGCCTTCTCCACACAGCCCTCTATGTACCGCGAGGTCATGTTCTTCGTGGTGCGGTAAATGGGGCGGATCCGTTTGCGCCCCTGCGGGGACTCAATGGCCGGCGAGAGCATTTCGCGCTTGTTGCCGTCTATGGTCATGCGGCCGTAGAACAGGAACGTCTGTCCCTGCTGCAGCTTGGCGGCCGCATACTTGTTGTTGAAGATGATAATCTTCATGGTGCCGGTCTCATCCATGGCGCGCGCCTCAAAGACCGTAATGCCGCTCTTGGCGCGGAAGCGTCCGACGCTGCCCACGACCGTGGCCTGCACGCAGACCGGCGTGTCCGACAGCTCGGCGCCGAGGATGGGCACCACGGCGGACCAGTTCTCATAGGTCCGCGGATAGTGGTGCAGCAGGTCGTTGATGTTGTGAATGTCCAGCGCATGGAACTGCTCCGCGCGCTTCTCGCCGACCCCTTTTAAGTTCTGAATGGCCACATCCGGAAACACAGGCGCCCTCCTCTCTGTTGCCCGCCCGGAGCCTCCGCCCCAGGCCGCTTTCGTTCACTGGTTCTATTGTACCAAAAACTGCTGCACTTTCGTGCAGCAGTTTTCCAATCTGTTTGCGTTCGTCACTCCACTGAAATAATGAAGCTGTACACCGGCTGGCCGCCGGGAATGGCGACGACTTCCAGGTTCTTGTTCTTGGAGACGAGCTTCACCAGCTTGTCCGCGTCCTCTTCCGTGGCGCCTTCGCCCCAGAAAATGGTGACCATAGAGGTCTTGCGGTTGGTCAGCTTCTTGACCAGCTTGTGTGCGCAGGTGACGGCATCGTTTTCCACGACTGTAATGGAGCCGTTCTCCATGCCGAGCATCTGGCCTTCTTTAATGTTGAGGCCGTCCATCTGGCTGTCCCGCGCCGCGAACGTGACCTGGGCGGTACCGACGCTGTCCAGCGCGTTCTTCATGTTGAGGTGGTTCTCCTCAACCGAGTCCGTCTCGTTGTACTGCATCATGGCCGCAATGCCCTGCGGAATGGTCCGCGTGGGAATGACGATGACCGTGCGCGATGTAAGATCTTCCACCTGTTCCGCAGCCAGAATAATATTCTTGTTGTTCGGGAGCACGAAGACGGTGGATGCCGGGGTCTGCTCGACGGCCCGGAGAATGTCTTCGGTGCTCGGATTCATGGTCTGTCCGCCGGAGACCATGACGTCGACGCCTATTTCGAGGAACATCTGCTGGATGCCCTCGCCGGCGGCCACGGCCACAAAGCCGACGTCCTTGGTAATGGGGACGCTGACGGGCGGTTCCGCGGCGGACGGAGCGTTCTCCGGACCGGAAGCTTCGGCAGCGGCGGCACCGGCGGGTGCGGTCTCGCCGGACGCGGCGGCCTCCTTGGCGGCCTTCTTCGCGGCTTTGCGGGCCTCTTCGGCCACGTTGTTAATAGTAATCTTCGTCAGCTCGCCGAACTTCAGCGCCTCGGCCAGAACACGGTCCGGCGCATCCGTCATGGCGTGCGCAATAATCTTCTTGTCGGTGACGTCCACGCTGACGTCGTCGCCGATGGATTCCAGGAATGCCCGCATGCCGAGCGGATCCTTGTCACAGGACTGGTTCCGCTTGACGACGAACTCGGTGCTGTACGTCAGCGCCGCACCTTCGGCGGGCTCCGCCTTCACGGCGGCAGCGGGTTCTGCATCCGCGTCTGCAATAATGACACCGTCTTTGAACACGGACTGCATGCCGCGAAGAACGTGCACCAGGCCCTGGCCGCCGGCGTCCACAACGCCGGCCTTCTTCAGGACCGGCAGCAGTTCCGGCGTCTGGTCCAGCGCTTCCTGGGCGCCGTCAATGACGGCCTGCCAGACGTCGGCCAGCGGCGCGTCGTGGTGCTCGGTGCCGTAGGCGGCGCCGGCCTTGGTGGCCATCCGCACCACGGTGAGGATGGTGCCCTCCGTCGGCTGCATGACCGCCTTATACGCGGACTCTACGCCGTAGGACAGCGCAACGACCATTTCCCGGGGACTGGCCTCGGTCATGCCCTTGAGCCCTTTGTTGATGCCGCGGAAAATGAGCGACAGAATGACGCCGGAGTTTCCGCGCGCCCCGCGCAGCATGGCGGACGACGTGGTCTTGGCCACCTGGGTCACCGTGCAGTCGTCGGGCATCTTTTCCAGTTCCTTGCAGGCGGACGATATGGTCATGGACATGTTCGTGCCTGTGTCGCCGTCCGGTACGGGGAAGACGTTCAGGGCGTTCACGTCCTGCTGATTATTCTGTACGTTGTGAGATGCCGAAATAATGGCATCCCGAAGCAAAGCTCCGTTCATGTGTGAAAAGGTCCTTTCTGACGAAATTCGGGGTCACTCGGTCATGGAGTCGACATAAACGTCCACTTTCTTGACCTTCATGCCGGTGGCTTCTTCAATGGTGTACTGGACCTTCTCCACAATGTTGCTGACCACGGTGGAAATGTTCAGGCCATAGGTCACAATAATATGCAGTTCAATGACAAGCCCGCCCGCTTCGCTGCGGACGCTGACGCCCTGGTCCAGGTATTTGATCTTCCGGATGAGGAAAGACCGGATGCCCTGGAAGGCGTTGGTGTTGGCCATGCCGACGACGCCGAAGCAGGTCGGGACGACGCTGCCCAGCAGTTCGGAGAAATATCCCTCGTCAATTTCAATGGTCCCGCGCGGGTTTTCCAGCTTAACCATACTTGCACCTCTCTCTATAGGTTAGGGTATTCTATCACAGCTTGTTCGTTCTTTCAAATCAAATTCCGTTCAGTCCTGGCGGGACGACCACTCGTACACATTGGCGTACGGGTTGCCCGGCAGGATCCGGACGTCCGCCTCGTTGCCGCGCGAGTACGCCAGCACGCCGTTGCGGAAGCCGATGACAATAAACGGGGTAGTCTCGTCCCACGCCTTGACGAAGTCTTCGCAGGTGGCTTCGCCGAGCTGCATTTCCTGGAACTTGACCTTGAGGTCGCCGTCGAGCAGGGACGAGATGTCCATGTCCGGGGTGACCTTGTACTCGGCAATGGCCAGGTCGTAGCTGGTGGACGAGACCGCCAGCTTGTACTGCGCTTCGGGAAGCGCCTGGATTTCGCTCTCAATGCCGAGGACCAGCAGCTGGTCCGCCAGCGTCTCCGCCAGCTTCAGCTTGAACGGGTTGTCCTCGTTCGTCACAATAATGCACTTGGAGTCCTTGAACGCCTCTTCCAGGGCCGCGCGGGCCTTGTCCGTGTCCGTCTCGGCCGTCTTCTGCCCCTCGGAGAAGTACCAATTCGGGTTCACCGGAAGGTTTGTGGCGTCGGCATAGCCGTCCAGGCCGGACGAAATGAGTTCGCTGCGGTTGATGAGGTCGCTGATGTACTTTCTGAGCGTTGGATCGCCCAGCATTCCGCCGCGGCGGATCTTCACCATGACCAGGTTGTTCAGGGGTACCTGCGCCAGCGATGCAGTGACCCTCTGGAACTCGCCAGTGCTGAGGTCATCAAACGTGGCGTCTATGGTGCCGATGCCGAGCGTGTACAGGAGGGCGTCGGAGCCCGTCATGTTGTCCAGGTACAGCTGCGGCGCCGAGTAGTCAGAGGCGTCGTACTGCTCACTGTGCGTGAGCGTGCCGCCGTTCTCCGTCTCGGTGTAGACGTACCGGCCGGTGCCGAGCGGAATGTTGTCCTCCGTGCGCGCGCTTCCGGCCTTGACGACCGGGAAGGTCAGGAGGGCGGTTTCAAAGACGCTCTGCGTGCCGACCGTGAAGACGACGGTCTCGTTGCCGTAGGCCTCGGCGGTCGTCACGTCCGCAAGCAGGTTCTTGTAGTACGGCGACTCCTTGGCCTGTTCAAACGAGTAGACCACGTCGTCGGCTGACACTTCACTGCCGTCGCTGAACCGCTTGTCCCGGTTCAGGCGGACCACCAGCGCGCCGTCGGTGTACCCCGACTCGGCGGCCAGGTTCGGCTGCGGCTCGTAGCGGTCGTCCAGCTCATAGAGGCCGTCGTACATGAGCGGCATGAGCGGCTGGTTCATGAGGCTCTCGGCCAGGAACGGGTTGACCCCGTCCTCCCGCGAGTACGGCAGGACGACGTCCGAGTTGTCCAGCTCTTCAATGCCGGTTTCCACCGACACCGTCTCGTGGTGCTGGGACTCTTTCCGACAGGCGGTCAGAGACACCGTGAGGACCAGTATTAAGATGAGGGAAAGGAATCGTTTCATCCGGTTCACGAGAACTCCCCTTTCGGATGTTTTACGTCAGGCAAATGCGCTCTACGGAAGTCGTGAGGCCTGTCTTTTTGTCAATATCAAAGATGCAGCCGCACAGCATGGCAGGGCCCTCCTCGAAGAGGAACCGCTGCGGCAGGTTGCTGCGGAATTTCTGAATAATAATGTCCGGCTTGACGCCGAGCACCGACTGCACAGTGCCGGTCATGCCGACGTCCGTCATGTAGCCGGTGCCGCCGGGAAGGATCTGTTCGTCGGCGGTCTGTACATGGGTGTGCGTGCCGAAGACGGCGGACACGTTCCCGTCCAGGAAGAAGCCCATGGCCCGCTTCTCGGACGTGGCCTCCGCGTGGAAGTCCACAATTTTAATGCGGCAGTCCGACAGCTCCGGAAGCACGGCTTCCATGACCCGGAACGGGTTGTCCAGGGACTCCAGATACATGGTTCCCATGAGGTTCACAATACCGACCCGGACACTCCCCTTGTCCACAATGCAGAAGCCGCGGCCCGGGGCGTCGGGCGGAAAGTTCACCGGACGAAGCACAAATTCGTGTTCGTCGTAATAGTCGTATATGGCACGGTGGCGGAAGGCATGGTTCCCGGTGGTAATGACGTCCACGCCGTAGGAAAACAGCTCTTCCGCGGACTCCGGCGTAATGCCGTTGCTCTCCGAGGAGTTCTCCCCGTTGGCCACGCACAGGTCCACACCGTAGGTCCGTTTGAATGCCGGCAGAACCGACTGCAGATGGGAGACGCCGTTCTTCCCGACGACGTCGCCAATGACAAAAACACGCATATGCCTGGACTCTTTCTAAGGGTAAAAAAGGGGGAAACGCACGGTCCCGTAGGACCGTGCGGTATCCCCTTTAGTTGTTTCACTTGCCGCGGGCGGAAACCCGCTGCCAATTATTTTGCGTAGTCGAGTACGCGGCTCTCCCGGACCACATGGATTTTGATCTGGCCGGGGTACTCCATTTCGTCCTCCACCTTCTGAGCCACCTCGTGGGCAATAATGGCCATCTGGTCATCATTGACCTTTTCGGGTTTGACGAGAATACGGATTTCCCGTCCGGCCTGAATGGCAAACGACTGGTCAACGCCGTCGAACGAATTGGCAATTTCCTCGAGCTTCTCAAGGCGCTTAATGTAGTTTTCAATGTTCTCCCGACGGGCGCCCGGCCGTGCGGCCGAAATGGCGTCTGCGGCCTGGACCAGGTAAGCCGCCGTGGTCTTGGCCTCAATGTCCCCGTGGTGAGCGGCAATGGCATGGACAATGGCTTCGCTTTCGCGGTACTTCTTGGCCGCTTCCACGCCGAGCTGGACGTGCGAGCCTTCGTACTCGTGGTCCAGGGCCTTGCCAATGTCGTGGAGCAGTCCGGCCCGCTTGGCCTGTTTGACATCCGCGCCGATTTCCGATGCCAGGAGGCCGGCAATGTAGCAGACTTCCAGAGAATGGTCGAGGACGTTCTGGCCGAAGCTGGTGCGGTAACGCAGACGGCCGAGCAGCTTCACCAGTTCGGGATGAATGCCGGTGACCCCGGCGTCCAGAACGGCGCGCTCACCGGTCTGCTTAATGACCGATGCCACTTCACGCTTGGCTTTTTCAAAGGTCTCCTCAATGCGGGCGGGGTGAATCCGGCCGTCCTGGATGAGGCGTTCTACGGTGAGGCGGGCCACCTCGCGGCGGACCGGGTCAAAGCAGGAAACCGTAATGGTCTCCGGCGTGTCATCAATAATGAGGTCCACGCCCGTGACGGTTTCAATGGCGCGGATGTTGCGGCCTTCGCGGCCAATAATGCGGCCCTTCATTTCGTCGTTCGGGAGCGAAATGACGGACACGGTGGCCTCCGTGGTGCGCTCAGCGGCGCAGCGCTGGATGGCGGTCGTCACAATGGAACGGGCCAGTTCGTCGGCGTCGGCCTTGTACTGCTCCCGGTAGTTCATAATGTGAGCGGCTTTTTCGTGCTCGAGTTTTTCGTCGAGCTGGGCAAGCAAGTAGTCTCTTGCCTGGGCCTCGGTCAGACCGGAAATTTTTTCGAGCATTTCAAACTGGCTCTTCTTCAGGGACTCCACTTCCGCCGCAGCGGCCTCGGTCTCCTTGGTTTTCCGGTTCAGGGCCTCTTCCTTTTTCTCCAGAGAGCTGATCTTTTTGTCCAGACTCTCCTCTTTCTGAATAATTCTGCGCTCCTGACGCTGGACTTCCGACCGGCGTTCGCGGAGATCTCGTTCCGTTTCGGTGCGCTGTTTGTGTATTTCGTCCTTGGCTTCGAGGACCGCTTCCTTTTTCTTCTGTTCCGCGGTCGTCAGTGCCTGGTTAATAATTCTGGTAGCTTCCTGGTTGGCGGAGCCGATGGCGGCTTCCGCAGTGCGCTTCCGGTGCTCCTGGCCGAAGAAAAATCCGCCGAGGCCGAACAGTGCGGCTGCTGCCAGAATCAGTATGATAATGACTGGAGTAGACAAAGTACGCAAACACCTCCTGTTCAATTTAAAATTTGTAATATCAACCAGCATTGTCTGTTTCCGTCAGCAATGTAACCAAGGAAACTGACAAATGGGCAAACTATCACAGTTACCGTAATATTATAAATATTCAAGTATAAAGTTGTCAATAATATGCAACAAGAAAAACGGCAGGCCGGATGCCTGCCGTTTTTTCTTGTTTTGGCTTTCGTTTCCGTCCGAAGACGAATGCCCGGAAGCGCTGATTCATGCGGACTCCGAAACCATTCCGACGGACTGCAGTGTACGGTTCAACGCAGTGCCGTTCAAGAGCTCCACGACCAGCTGGGTAATTTCGCGTGTGGTCATAACCTCTCCGCTGCGGACCCAGTCTACCATGAGGCTGATGAGCGCGCCGGAGATGAAGGAGAAGATGAAATCTGTCTCCGCGTCCGAGTACCCGGTGTTGCCCAGATACTGACGCTTAATGTCACGGAAGAATTCCGGATACTGCCGTTCCATAATGAACACAAGTCCATTGTTGATGAGCAGTTCCACGAAGTCCGACTGGCTCTGCCAGAAGCGGAAGAAATACAGAACAACTTGTTCCCAATCCGTGACCTTGGTGTCGTCCAGCTTCTGAATGAACTCGGAAAAGAGTTCCTCATGATACTGAAACAGAACATCTTCCTTGGATTCGAACTTGTGGTAGAAGGTCTGGCGAGTCAGGCCGGCCTCTTCCACAACTTCCTTAATGGAGATCTTGCCGAATGGCTTTTGGTGCATCAGGCTGATCAGTGCTTCGGTGATTCTTCTTCGCGACCGTTCCGAAATGGGATTAGGCCGTTTATCCACATTACTCACCTCGCGCCAATATTTTACCATACACGTACAAGAAAAGTAATCTTTTCCATTCATTTTTTCCGCGCATTTTTGCACAATGTTTCACAAGTGTAAAGGGCAACTTATATAAAAAATTAACAGCACCGCTGAAACAGCGGTGCTGCGTGGTTTATTCGTTTAACGGACGTTAATTGCTGTTGCCGAAGAAGCTGCCGCCTGACTGGCCGTTACCGTAGCCGTAGTTGCTGTTGTAACCGCCGTTCTGGAACGGGTTGACGAAGCCGCCTTCGGACTGGCTGCTCTCGTCCTCATCGGACGCGGACGCGTTGCCTTTGTCCTCCAGGAGCTCGACCTTGACGTCGAACGTCGTAACTTTGTAGTCGCTCTCCACGTGGGCAATGGTCAGGGTAATTTCGTCACCGGGAGAGGCGTTTTCAATGACGTCCAGAAGGACGCTGGCGGACTTCAGTTCCTTGCCGCCGACTGCGGTAATAATGTCGCCGACCTGGGCCTTCGTGTCCTTCAGCGGGCACTCGTCGTCCATTTCGGCAATAATAATGGAGCCGTCCGGAAGTTTGTTCATTTCGGCCACCATGCTGTAGGTCTGGTTGGCGCCGATGGAGACGTACTGGATGCCGAGCTTGGCGCGGTTCGTGACGTAGCCGTTGGCCAGGATGTCGTCCACTACGTTCTTGGCCACGGTGACGGGAACAGCAAAGCCCATGCCCTCGTACGAGTCGTCCATAATCTTGGATGAGTTGATGCCGACGACCTGGCCGTAGCTGTTGACCAGTGCGCCGCCCGAGTTGCCGGGGTTAATGGCCGCGTCGTGCTGGATGCACTCCTGCGTGTAGCCGCTGTCCGTGCTGGCGGTCGGGCGCTCAATGGCAGAGACAATGCCGGACGTCACGGAGCCGTAGAACTGGGCGCCGCCCGGGTTGCCGATGGCATAGACGGGCTCGCCGACCTTCAGAACGGAGCTGTCGCCGAACTCGGCGGGGGTCAGGTCCGTGCCCTTAATGCTGATAACGCCAATGTCCGTCCGGGTGTCGTAACCGATGACGTTGGCCTCATAGGTCGTGCCGTCCTCCAGCTGAACCTCAATGGAGGTGCCGGGCTCGGAGAGCAGGTGCGCGCACGTGACAATGTACGTCAGGTTCTTGGCCTCGTCCTTGCTCATGACGACGCCGGATCCTTCGCCGTACAGCTGGCCGCCCCGGCCGTAAATTTCAATGCCGATGACCGACGGTTTGACCTTGGCGGCAATGTCCACGCTGGACAGGGTGCCTTCCGTGTTGGAGGCGTCGTAGGTTTTTGCATCCCCTATGGCAATGGAGTCCTGCGGCGAAGATGCTGCAGTCTGTGTTGTACTGGCAGTATCCGCGGGGTGCTTCCGGGCGTTGGGAAGGTAAATGGCCAACGCGGCAGCTGCAATAATTAAAATGGCTGCCAGAATGGCAAAGAACACTTTTCTGCCGGAATTCGGTTTCTTCTCGGTTTGTTCACTCATGTGGTTTCGTCACTCCTTGGTGGTTTCTTCCGGGTTCCGCGGAATCCAGAAGGAAAACGTAGTAAAGCCTTCTTCACTCCGCACGCTGATTTCCCCGTGGTGGAGGTCAATGATGTCGCGCGCCAGGTTCAGGCCGAGGCCGACACCCTTGACGTGTTCGCTGCGGGACTTGTCGACCTTGTAGAACCGCTCGAAAATGCGGCTGATCTCCTCGGCGGGAATGCCCCGTCCGGTGTTGGAAATGTCGACGGTCACGCGCTCGTCGTCCGCGGTCATACCGACGCGGATGGTGCCGAAGAGGTCCGTGAACTTGACGGCGTTGTCAAAGAGATTGTACGCCACCTGGAACAGCATTTCCTCGTCGGCCGGAACCTTCACCTGCGGCATGTCTTCAAAGCCTTCAATAATGTACCCCGCTTCGTTAATGGAGGTTTCAAAGCTCAGAAGCGCACGGAACAGGAGTTCGTTCATGTCCGTCTCGGAATAGTGCAGTTTCTCTTCTCCGACTTCAATTTTGGAAAGTGTCAGCATGGTGACGACCAGGCGGGCCAGCCGCTTGACCTCCTTGCTGACAATGGTCAGATACCGTTTCTCCTGGGCAAAGGGAATGGTGCCGTCCAGGATGCCGTCTATGAACCCGGCAATGCTGGTCATAGGCGTCTTGAGCTCGTGGGACACGTTGGCCACGAAACTCTTACGGGAGTCCTCGAGGACCGACAATGACTCGGCCATAGTGTTGAGCGAGTCCGCCAGTTCCTCCATTTCGTTGTCTCCCTTAATGGCAAGCCGTTCGGAGAAGTCCCCTTTCGCATACTGGCGCGTAACGCGGGACATCTCCTGCAGCGGATGAGACAGGCTGTAGGCAAAGAGGTAGGCCACCATGAAGGTCAGGAGCAGCGCAATGAGCGCCGCGCCGAAGAACAGCTTGATCATCTGCTGGATGAACGGCATGAGAGACGCGTAGAACGGCGCCACCGCATAGACGTAACAGATGGTCTGGCCGCTGGCCACGACCTTCTTGCCGACAATAATGTTTTGCCAGTCGTAGAGCCCGGGCAGTTCGGCCCGGCCGCGGTAGCCGCCCGCGGTGGTGGACGTCAGGATGTCCTTCGGAAGGGTGTAGCCCTCGTGGACGCTGCAGGACGTGGAGACGAGCTCCATGTTGGCGTTGAGCAGGTCCTTGCAGAGGACGACGTTCCCGCCGCCGTCGGTAATGAAGACGTCGGAGTCACTGGACTTCGAAATGAGGTTCAGCATGTTGGCCACCATAAGGTTGGCGGTCATGTTGTCCTCCACCATGAGGTCCGACTCCACCAGGCTGACAATTTCGTCGGATATTTCCCGCGTGTTGTCCATGAGCCCGTCCGAAATGTTCGTGCTGAGGTAGTTTACGAGGAAATAAAAGAACATGATAAAAAGCAAAAGGATACTCAGCATTACGGCAAGAATGGAAAAGACCAGATACCGCCGGAAGAGGCGGTTACTGGACGGTGCCGCAGTGCCGGATCCTTTGCCGGTCGTTTTCGCTTTCTCTGCCATGGTCAGTCGCGGGTCTCGAATTTATACCCGACGCCCCAGACGGTCTTGAGTTCCCACTTGTCAGAGACGCCTTCCAGTTTTTCACGAAGTCGTTTGACGTGGACGTCGACCGTACGGGAGTCCCCGTAGTAGTCAAAGCCCCAGACTTCGTCGAGGAGCTGGTCACGGGTAAAGACGTGGTTCGGATTGCTGGCAAGGTGGTAGATGAGCTCCAGCTCTTTCGGCGGCGTGTTGACAGCCTTGCCGTCCACCTTCATTTCATAGTTGGTGAGGTTAATGGACAGCTTGTCGTAGTTGACCTGCTTGACCTCGTCGGACGGCTGCTTGGAGGTCCGGCGCAGGACGGCCTTGACGCGGGCCAGGACCTCTTTGCTGTCAAAGGGCTTGACCACGTAGTCGTCGGCGCCGAGTTCCAGACCGAGGACCTTGTCAAAGGTCTCGCTCTTGGCCGTCAGCATAATAATGGGCGTGTCGGAGGTCTTGCGGATTTCCCGGCAGACCTGCCAGCCGTCCAGCTTCGGAAGCATAATGTCCAGGAGAATAATGTCCGGATGGAATTCTCCGAAGGTCTTGACCGCGGCTTCGCCGTCGTTGGCAATGGCCACGGTGTAGCCGTCATTCTCCATATACAGACGCAGGAGTTCGCAGATATTGGTGTCGTCATCTACGACGAGGATCTTTCCGACGCTCATGTTGTTCCTCCTCAAAAGGTTTTTGGTACTTTCTAGTGCACCGTCTTCGGTGCTTTCTCCGGCACTGCCAAGTTTCTGCCAGCGCCTTCCTGGTGAGGAGCGTATGAAAACGCTCCCAATTATGTCATTCCCAATTAAAAAATAATTAAAGGCTTAATCATCTTATTAAAACACAAATTATGAACAAAGTAAACAATTGTCATTTGGCGTCATTTGGCGCAGCCATGCGGAACCAGTGGCGTACCTATGCCAAAAATGAACCGGGCCCCGACGAAAACCCGTCGGAAGCCCGGTTTTGTAAAGCACTTTTCCTTTACAGGTGAGATTAAGCCGCAGCGCACTTAGCAGAGGCGCAGAAGCTCAGCACAGCTACGCAGCGGCGTGGGAGCTCAGCGCACTTATGCAGCTGCAATAGAGCCGCGGTGAAGGCGGACGACGTTGTTGTGCCGCTTCGTCTGGTAAATGCCGGTGTAACGGGCATTCATGGCGCGTTGTTCCCGGCCGGAGGCCGCCTGTTTCAGAATGAGTTCCACTGCAAGAATGAGAGTTTTCATAGTCGTCTCCCCTTTCGTTCGATAATTCGGAGTCAGATTCGTTGATTCAGCGTCAGATTCGTTGATTTGTTGCGGGATCCTTGGATCCGGCGTTACATCTCGTTTGCAATACTAGATTAACTCTTATGTTTGATTTTGTCAACCCGTTTATTAAAATATTTCTTGGATTATGCAAAACCAACTAAATCGCAAAAGAAAGGGGCAAGCTTTTGTTCATTCTAGAACGCTTTTGTCCATTCTTATGTGTTCACAAGAACGTTTTTATGTTATAATCCTCTAGCTGTTACTCAACAATTTAGCGGGGAGAAATGCAATGAATATTTACAACAACGTACTGGAAGCGGTCGGCAATACCCCCATGGTGCGCCTGCGCCGTCTGCCCGAACCCGGCAGCGCGGACGTCCTCGTCAAGTTTGAAGGCGTGGAAATCGGCGGATCCATCAAGACGCGCGTGGCCCTCGAAATGATTGAGGCCGCCGAGCGCGAAGGCAAGATTCACCCCGACACCATTATTGTGGAACCGACCAGCGGAAACCAGGGCATTGGCCTGGCGCTCGTCGGCGCGGTGAAGGGCTACAAAGTGGTCATCATTATGCCGGACTCGGTCAGCCGCGAACGCCGCCTGCTGGTGCAGCAGTACGGCGCCGAAGTCAAGCTGGTCCACGACCGCAACAACATTGGTGAATGCATTGAGAAGTGCATTGAGACGGCCAAAGCCATGGCTGCAGAGGACCCGAACGTCTACATTCCGGACCAGTTCTCCAACCCGAACAACCTCAAAGCCCAGATGGAGCACACCGCACAGGAAATCCTTGAAAACGTGGACGGTCCCATTGACGGCTTCTGCTCCGGCGTCGGCACCGGCGGCACCCTGACCGGCATTGGCAAAGTCCTGAAGGCACAGAACCCGCAGATGAAGATTGTCTGCTGCGAACCCGAGAACGCGGCCATCCTGTCCGGCGGCAACATCGGCACCCACCTGCAGATGGGCATTGGTGACGGCGTCATTCCGGACATTCTGGACCAGTCCATTATTGACGACATTCAGATTGTCACGGACGAAGAGGCGCTGGCCACCACGAAGGCTCTGGCCCGCGAGGAAGGTCTCCTCTGCGGCATTTCCAGCGGCACCAACGTCTGCGTGGCCCTGAAGATGGCGAAGGAACTCGGCGAGGGCAAGACCGTCGTCACGGTCCTCCCCGACACCGGCGAACGCTACTTCAGCACCATCCTGTTTGAATGATTGCCGGCCCGGCCGGCAAAGCATAAAAAGACCTCCCAAAGCGGGAGGTCTTTCTTTGTTTTCTTCGGAGCTGCAGGCTTACAGCTCAGCCTTCCACAGGCCGTGGAGGTTGCAGTACTCGTATGCGGCAATGGCTTTGTCGCCGGGGGCCAGGGCAAAGACCGCCTTCGGCTCCGCGCCGGGGGCCAGCGGTTTGCGCTGATTGCCCTGCTCGGTCTCCAGAGCAATCCACTGAATGAAATGCTCCTCCAGCATGGGATGCGCCACGCTGCCGACTTCCACGGTGACGAGGTTGCCGTCAACCGTGACGACCGGGACGTGTTTCTCCTGTGCCGCGTCCGTGGTGTTGGCCACGAGCTCCGACATCTTTTCGCCGCAGCAGACCAGCGGAACGCCTGCGTCATTGACCATACCTACAATGTTTCCGCAATGCTTGCAAATATAGAATTTCATAAGATACCTCCAAATAGAGTTCCCAACAGGGGTTTGTATTCTAACAACAGGGTTGTGTTCCAACAACGGGGTTGTCGTTCACCTATATTAAGGTTCGTCTCTATTATAGTTTGCGCGCCGGGAAAAATAAATAGGCTCCGGGGCACCTTTGAACATTTTAAACTTTTCTCAACGGGCAGTTTTCAGAACCGTAACATCTTTATGTTATAAAACTAGAGACTTTTTGCGAAAGGAGAGCTTATGGCGAATTCCAGCAAGAACAACCGAATATGGATTCCCGTGGCCATTGTTCTGGCCGCGCTGCTCATTGCGCTTCTTGCCATTCTCCTGAGCCGCACGGTCTTGTCCCGTGAGGGCAATCCAGCCCCCGAGGCAACCACAGCCCTCTCCACCGAAGCCAGCAGTACGGACACCGTCAGCTACTTCAGCAACCTCTCGGGCAGCGGATCCGGGACCGCTGCGGAGGACAGTGCCTCGGACACCAGTACAGTCACCGCGGAGGACAACGAAGACGAACTTACGTACCTCCAGGCCGTGGCAAAAAGCTACTCCTACACCGCCCTTCTGACGAAGGCCGACAAACTCGACGGCAAAGTCGTCACCTTCTCCGGTCCCATAACCAGTATCCGGAATCAGGGGTACCGAATCGCCCTGGAAAACAACACCGACGAAATAGTGAACGCGGAGCGGATCTACAAAACCGTCGTCCGCACGGAGGACGAACTCTCCGAGGGGGACACCGTTACCGTCTACGGACTGGTCAGCGGGACCGTCTCCCAGCCGTCCATTGTGGCGGGCTCGGAGCTGACGTACCCGAACATCCAGGCCTTATATATAATTGAGGATTCTTAACCAGGTTTTGAAAAAAGCCAAGGGAAAAGCCAAACTATATGAATGTGGCATGAATATGGCACACTTTCGTAAAAGCACACAAAAGCAGGGCATTTTTGCCCTGTTTTTTATTATATTCAAGAAAAATTCAAAATTTGTTCATTTTCTTATTGACTTCTGGCCCCTTAAATTGTAAAGTATATTTTGTAAGTACTGGGAACGCCCACAATATGTTGTGCAATACCAAAATTATTACAGTATTTTGAATGAAAGGAATTGATCCATTATGAAGAAAATTCTTGGACTCGTTCTTGCTCTTGCACTTGTTTTCACCATGGCCATTTCCGCTTCCGCAGCTGGAATTAGCTTTGATTTCCTGAACACCGCTACTGGTACCGGCACTGGCACCGGCACCGGCACCGGCACCGGCACTGCTACTGCAGAAGATCCGGAAGACGAAGACGAAGAGCCGGCCGACACGGAAGAAACCTCTGTCGCTCCGACCAACGGCGCTGTTGTCAACACTGGTGACGCTGGCGTTGCTACCATCGCTGCTGTTGCTGCTGTTTCCGCAGCTGCTTTCGTTATTGCTAAGAGAAAGTAAGTTAAATTACACTCTTACCTTAACAACCTGATTAAAATTGCCGGCTGAGGCCGGAGACTCCGGTCTCAGCCAACTTTTTGATTCGGTTTTGCCTCAACATAAACAAGGGACGCTTTCTAATGCTTATCCTTGTAACTATTAATTAATGCTTACAGATAAAGAGTCCGGTTCGTCCGGGCTCTTTGTCTGTCCAGGGACAGGTTCTGCGCGGTCCGCCGCAGGGGCCTGCTTCCTTTTTGTCCGTGTGCTGCTTGTCCGCCTGCCGCTTGTCTGCCTGACGCTTGGCCTTCTGCCGCTTGTCCGCGCCGGTGAACAAATGACGATTTTATTACATTCTTGTAATCTTTTGTTAATATTTGTATTGACAATTCTTTTTACTTGTTATAAAGTATAGGGCGTAAGCATATCGGCGCAGCTATGGTAAGACGCCAAATATTCGAATGAAAGGAAAAGATCCATTATGAAGAAAATTCTTGGAATCGTTCTTGCTCTTGCACTCGTATTCACCATGGCCATCTCGGCTTCTGCCGCTGGCATCAGCCTGAATGGTCTTCTTAGCACCGGTACCGGCACTGGTACTGGTACTGGCACTGGCACTGGCACTGCAACTTCCGAAGCGGAAGATCCGGAAGACGAAGACGAAGAGCCGGCCGACGAAGACGAAGAACCCGCCACCGAAAAGAAAGCCGACTCCAAAGTCGTCAACACCGGTGACGCCGGCCTTGCAACTATCGCCGCTGTCTCTGCTGTTTCTGCAGCCGCTTTTGTTATTGCTAAGAGAAAGTAAGCGTTCTCTATTACAGCTTTAACTAACTTTAGTTAGAAACCCCGGAAGAGGCCGGGCAACCGGTCTCTTCCATGTCTAGTTCATCGGCGTCAGAATTGCCTGGCCGCAGCTGTAACTGCTTACCTGTAATTATTAATTAATGCTTACAAGAAAAGGAACCCCGGACCGCAAGGTCCGGGGTTTCTTTTTGTTGTATTTTGGTTGCCGCTTTTGGGAGCGCCTTTGGCGGGTTCCGCAAAAGCAGCGGGCTTTTCCAAGCGCCTTAGCGGTCTTTCGTCGACGTCACTACGCCGTTCTTAATGGTGTAGACCTTGGTCTTGGTCTTGACAGTGCCGCTGAAGTCGGACTGCACGCGTCCGGCTTTAATGTAGTATTTCTTGCCGTTGGCGGAAGCAATACCGTTGAAGTCCTTGGCCCAAAGGCCGCCCTTGACGTAATAGAGCTTTCCGGAGCCGGACTTTGCAATGCCGTGGTAGGAGGTGTCGAGACTGCCGTTGACGTAGACGCCCCAGCCGGCGCTGCCCTTGGAGAACAGCGGCGTAGTGGACTGCGGCTTGGTGGCCGGACGCTTCCAGTTGGCCTGGCGCTTGCCGGTCGGCAGGACGCCGAGGACCTGCTTGGCAATGTACTTGTGGCCGGCTGCCGTCGGGTGCGGGTCGAAACCGCCCTGCTGCAGGGACGAGAAGGAGTTCGTGCGCACTTTAACGTCGTTGATGTCCGCCAGGAAGTATTGACCCGGATACTGAGACACATACTGCTGTTTGACGACATTCAGAATGTCGTACATGGGCTGGAGCAGCATGAGGATGGCAATGCCGTTCTCTTCCGGAATGGTCCACTCGGTGAACGGGTTGTAGCAGCTGGTGGCAACAACGGTAGCTTTTGGATTGAGTTCGAAGATCTTCTTGACCAGAATGTCATAGTCCCGGATGTAACGCGGAATCCAGGTGCCCATCTGGTCGGCAAGGATCAGCGGGACCTGCGGGGCTGCAAAGATGAGTCCGGTGGTGTTCATGCCGTTCTTGATGACGTCTCCAATGCTGCCAAAGTCATTCAGGTACTCGTAGACGTCCGGAAGGTACTGTTCGGTCAGCGGGTTGGCATCTTCAATGTCATGCGCGGTGGCCATGAGCGGAAGCCAGGTGTCATTGAGTCCGCATTCCAGGGTAATGAGGTCCGCTTTCTTAATGGCGTCCTGATATTCCTTGCGCTGGGCAATAATTTCTTTGCCGCCGTAAGGAACACCGGCAAGCTCACTGATGAGTTCCTTCGTAATGCGGTCTCCTTCATAGGAGTTGTCCACGAGGACGCGGAGTTCCGTGGTGCGGAAGCCCGGCTGGGACAGCGGAACAAAGTTGTTGGCCTGAACGGCGTCACCGACAATGGATGGCCAGGAGCCTTCAATACGCTTTTTCGTCACGACTAACGTTCCGTACTTGTCATAGTCCGGAAGCGAGAATCCGGCGCCGACGCTGTCGCCGATGGAAACATAAGTCTTATACTGTCTGACGGTGGTTGCGGTGGCAGCGGATGCCACGACGCTCAGAACGGAGAGCATCATGACCAGAGCCAGAAGCAAAGAGACAATTCTTTTCGTCACTTTCATCTTTCAAATTTACCCCTTTCGGTTTCATCCATCCAAAACAAAGCGTGCATACTTGCACTAGTGTTTTGTATTTTATAAAAATAATATTAACACATTATTAATATTATTTATTTTATAGAGGGCCGGAATGGATTTTTTACATTTTTCCGGACAACTTTGACAAACCGGCCGGTCTGCCGCCCCCCATATTTCCGAATGCCCTTTACGCGTCCGGAAGCTGCCGGTAGAGATCCGCCATCTTTGCATAGTGTTTCAAGCGCTCTTCCGGGTTGTCCGTGAGGAGGTTGTTCCACCAGATGTGGTCACCGTAGACCGGCGGCATGTTGTACCAGAGGCCGGGAATTTTGCTGGCGGGGTCGTATGCCGTTTCCTTCGGCAGATCCGCAAACGGCATGTTGAACGGCGCCGAGCTGCCCCGGAGGTTGACGAAGCCGTCATTGCGCAGCCAGTTGATGTCGTCTTTGGTTACGCCGTATTTTTTCAGGTAGTGCGGGGCAAAGCGGCCCGCCGGGTACGCGGTGTACCGGCAGAACCAGGTCATGTGGTCCGGTACCTGATGGCCGTGTCCGTCGTCCTTGGTTTTAAAGGCGCGCTGTGCAAAGTAGTACGCCGTCGGGTCCATGACGCGGGACGGGAGCATTTCCTTCTGGGCCACTTCCACGCGCAGCTCGTTGCCGACGTTGTCGTAGCCTTTGTTGCGGGCAAAGCGGACGGCGTTCGGGAAGTACTTCAGCGGGTTCTGGAACCACCAGCCCTTGTTCTCCCACGGATACGTCTTGACGCCCCACATCTGCAGGCCGGTGTCGTAGTACTTCATGACCGGGGTCTTCTCATAGAAGGCGGTCAGGGCAAAGGTGCCGTAGATGGCCATGTCCATGGTATGGATTTTCGTGGACATGGACGCCACGGTCGTGCCGTTGTTGACGCCGGACAGCGTGGTCACCGTGTGAATCAGGCTGCCGTGGCCGCCTTTAAAGAGCGGCGACAGTTCGTCCGCCGGCGTGCCCTCCCGTTCCTCTTTGGAGCCCTGTTCAAACAGGGAGGCAATTTCCATGACGGTCGGACCGCCGTAGGAGTGGCCGAGGAGGTTGATTTTGGCGTGGTTCCCCGGTTTGCCGAGGTCTTCAATGGCGCCGCGCTTGTAGGTGACGCCGTAGCGGGCGTGGCCGTACTTTTCGCTGTGCACCTTTCCGAAGTCCACCGTGCCGCCGAAGAGCCAGGCCCAGAAAATGCAGGCGCGGTCCCAGCAGCTGGAGAACGGTCCGACCGAGGGCGTGTAGCACTCGTAGCCGAGACCTTCCAGGTACTTCGGAATATTGTTCTTTCCGCGGCCGAAATACGGGAATACGTTGAGGTCGTTGAGTTTGTCGTCACTCCCCCATCCAATGAGGCCGTGGATGAAAACCAGCGGGTAGTTGTTGCAGTAGGTTTTTCCCATAGTAAATACTTCTTTCTTCACCGTTTTCTTCTATTTCAGTTTTTACGGCCTTAATCGGCTTTGATATAACTGATCAGCAGGTCCTTGGTGAACCGGAAAATGTCCATGTCGTCGACCCCCTGGTCGAACATGCTGTAAATGGTGGTTCCGGTGTAAATGTTGTGGAACAGCTGATAGACTTCGTAAATGTTGACGTCCTTGCGGATGGACCCGTCTTTCTGCGCCTTCCGCAGGGTCACCAGAATGGGCTGCGGAATGCCGGCGTAGAACTCCGACCAGAACTTCTCGTTGCTGTAGTGTCCGTCTACCATGTTCTGGTTGGAGATGACGAACATTTCACGGGTGTAGTTCAGGAATTCCGGGAACTGCGTGTAGTACCGGATGTACAGGTCCATGCAGACCCCGAACTGCTCCAGTCCGGTCATGCCGTCGTTCACTTCGCGTTCCAGCTCCTCCATGAATTCCTTGAAGAAGATGGTCAGGGATTCCCGCCAGACCCGCTCCACCAGATTTCCTTTGTTCTGGAAGTAACGGTAAATGGACATTTCCGACAGGCGGACCTCCCGGGCAATCTGACTGATGGTGGTGGCGGTCACCCCCTGCTTAATGAACAGGGCCTGCGCCGTCCAGACGACCCGCTGCATGTTCTCTTCGCGTTCTTCTCGTTGTGTCATAGTCACGTCACCCAAATAAGTAACAATTAATAGTTGAAAAAAGTTGCACGTTCGGTGCGCTTTTTTCAGATGTTAGACCGTCCTTTGACAGCTGATGAAAATTTTACTAAATAGCACCATCGTCTTCTGTGACTATTGTTACACAACGGGCGTCTTTTTGTTTTGACAGAAAAAAGTCCCGGCAGGGTTCTTCTCCCTGCGGGACTTTTTTGCCTGTATTGCTCTTGTGTCTCCTTATGTCATGCCAGGAAAGAAGACTTCGGCTGGTTTCACATTGTAGTACTGTTCCACCAGTTCCCGGAGCGCTGCCTGGGTTGCATACCCGTGGGAAACCAGGAAGTCAATCGTGTTCCGGTCGCAGGTGCTGAGGGTGAAGCGGCGCAGCTCCAGGGGGTTACTCTCACTCGGCGCCTCCGGTCCCATATGATCTTCCGCATACCGTTCCTCTTCCGTTGGCGTCGTGCGCAGGAAAACCAGATCGGCAACGGCCAATGTGGGCATTTTGGAGGATTCCGCATTTGCTGCATTTGTATTGTTTGCTGCGTTTGCATACTGCTCCGCATTGCCGGTGGCATAGACAGGAACCGTTCCGCCGATGGTCAGGATGTCCTCATAGCGGCGGGACATAATGTCTTTGTTGACGGCGGTCATCAGTCCGTTCCAGTCCTCCTTGCGGATACCGGTGCTGTACTGCGTGCCCTCCGCAAAGAGAACCATGTTGGTGTTTCCTGCAAGGGACTCTTTGTCCAGCTTGTTGTAGACACGGGCGGTCTTCGTTTCGTAGAGTTCCTGCATGGCTTTACCGGTTGCATACGCCGTCTCTGTCGGAACAGTGTAACTCCGGACAAGGGTCTTGCCGTTCTTCAGTTGATACCGGATGGTGACGGGCGTCGTCGGCACGAAAGGTGTCGTCCCCAACTCGTCCGTGTAGTCGGTACCGACCGTGTGGTCGGTGCCGGCCGTGCCCGCCATGCCGCTCATTTCAATGGCAGCTTCATGGAAAGCACGGACCTTGGCAAGATCCTCTTTGGAATGATAATTGGGTGAGTTTGTTCCCGTCTCGTCCATTACTCCGTCATGGAAGACAAAGTTTTCCACGCGGACCGACGTCACCTGGTCCGGATCCGGCACGCGGTTCTGGTACCCGGTCACGTCGAACAGGATGAATGGGAAAACCGCCAGCGGCAGCAGGAAGGAAAGCAGGAGTTTCTTCCAGAACCCGTTCCGGAACACGTGCGTCGAGCGTTCCGTAAGCATGCGCCAGAAAATGAAGAACACGACGGTCAGCGGAAGGAACAGCAGGATAAAGGGAATCCGTGCCAGTTTGCCGTCGATGGCGTCCCGGAAGGACGGAATGATGTTGACTGCCAGGATGACCGCTGCCACGGAAGCCGAGGCAAAAGCGGCCAGCGCCACAAAGAGGTCTGCCGTCCAGGGAATTACCAGTACGTTTTTCTCCCGCTCCAGCTTCACCTTGTTGTAAAGGATGGCGGACAGCAGGGTCACCAGCGTCAGGATGCCAATCCAAATAAAGTAATAGGCAGGGGTAAAGGAGAAGGTGGATGTGTCCGTATAGATTCGTTCTAAAGAATAGTAGAACACGGGATGGCTCCATCTGCTGAGTTTGTTCCAGATGCTCATGCCGTCGGTAGGGAATCCGCGGAAGAAAAAGCCCAGGAATGACTGGACCGTCTGCAACAGACCCCAGGGCAGCAGGTTGAGAAGTCCTGCCAGCAGGGCGTGCGAAACGAAGGTCCCTGTGAGGATGGCGGCCAAATTGGAGATGATATAGACCGCCGCAGCCTGCAGGATGTTGACGAGCCCGAAGGCCAGAACGTTGCGGACCGTCAGAAGTCCGTCCGGAGAAATGTTTGCGGCGGCGTCCCGGATACCGGAGAGACCGCAGAACGGCAGCAGGACCAGAGCGTTCAGCGCCAGCGGCACGGCGACCATCAGGAGACCTGCCAGAGTGGAGGCATTGAACAAATGGCTGCGCTTTACCGGCATGGAATGGACGCTGTTGACCGACGGTTCACTGTGCAGGTAGGAGAAAACAGCCAGGCTGGCGGCCAGACCGAGGCCGACGTTCAAGAACAGCTGGCCGGTGCTCTGGTTGCGCATGAGATCCTGCATGTGAACGGCCAGGGAGCCGCCGTCCGCCAGATTCATCGGGCTGAACAGAAAGCAGACACACAGGTCCAATATAAATGCAGCAACCGGCAGGAGCCAGTAACGGCGCAGTAGGTTTTTCAGCCATCCGCCGGAGGGCTTAAAAGATAAGGCTGCTGATTTCACGGTCATCACCTCCCAGTTCATAAATAAAGACTTCTTCCAGTGTCAGCGGCAGCGGGTCCAAAATGACCGGGGCGGCCGCTTTCAGATTCTCTTCCACCGCGGCGCGGGCGCCCCTGACAAGGAGCAGGTCTACATTACCGCGGGATTCTTTCCAAAGAACGTTCAGGGCCTTATATGGATCTGGCTGTGCGCCGGAGTGGATGGCTGCACGTGTCTCGGGATCAAAGGCCACCTGGACTTTGCAGAAGTCGTTGTGCAGATCCTCCAGTTCGCGTTCGAGGAGCATTTTGCCGTCTGCCAGAATACCGACGGTGTCACAGATGCCCTCCAGTTCCCGTAAGTTATGGGATGACACGAGGACCGTCATTTCCTTTTCGGCCACCAGATCCATCATCTGTTTTAAGACGTATTTTCGGATGAGCGGATCCAGCCCGTCCAGCGGTTCGTCGAGGAGCAGAACATCCGGCTCCGCGGCCAGCACCAGACAAAAGGCCGCCTGCTTTTTCATTCCTTTGGAAAAGGTGTTCATGCGGCGCTTCGCTGGCAGTTCAAAGAATGTTACCATGTCATGGAAGCGCCGGTCGTTGAAGTTCGGGTAAAAGCCCTTGTACATGGACTGCATACCGGTGAGAGTCTCCCCAAAAGGAAACCAGAATTCGTCGGCAATGAAGCCGATGCGGGCCTTGACCTTGTCGTTTTCATAGACCGCTTCTCCGTCGAGTTCAATGGCACCGGCGTCCGGCCGGAGGACCCCGGCCATCATGCGCAGAAGCGTCGTTTTGCCGGATCCGTTCGGCCCGACGAGGCCGTAGATGCTACCGCGCTTCACCTGCATGGAGAGGCTGTCAAAAACGGCTGTCTCATCATAGGATTTCTTCAGATTGGAAACCGTAATCATACGCGGTTCCCTCCTTTCTCCGCCTCGTCAATGACGGCGCGAATCTGTTCTTCCGCTTCGTCCCGGGACAGACCCAGAAAACGAAGTTCCCGGTAAGCGCCGGCAACGTCATGAAGCAGTTTTTCCTGCTGGCGCGGATCCGGCGTCCGGGTCCCGGGCGACGACACAAACGAGCCCCGTCCGGTCACCGTATAGATGTAACCCTCCCGCTCCAGTTCGCGGTAGGCTTTCTGAACCGTATTCGGATTCACGGTCAGCTGGCCGGAGAGTTCCCGCACAGAGGGCAGCCGGCTGTCCTGCGGCAAGACTCCGGTCATAATCTGCATCTTGATATTGTCAATGACCTGTTCATAAATGGATTTACTGCTGCGAGGGTCCAGTTGGAACATGGCTCCGCCTCCTTTCGCTGTATAAAGTGTACTATTCCGTGTAATACACGTCAAGTGCTTTTTTTCTCAAAAATGGTAAAGATTATGCAAAGAAGCTGCATCGCCTCAGAAACATGCACAAAGCATGGGTAAGATTGTGTTAAGTACCACAAAAATGTTTATGATTCACAAATTTTACTTGTTTGTGTATTTAAGTCCTGTTATAATGTCTTCAGGATAAAGAGAACGACCCGAGATTCTTTACCCCTATAACTGATCTCCCTCAGTTATTATCGAAGGAAATTGTTACCCACCACCTAGTTCGGTTTTCTTCGTATCACCCATCAAAAAGCCCCGTCTGTGCGTCAGACGGGGCTTTTGGTTATGTAGTTTTGCGGATCAGTTTACGCTGATGAGACGGTCCAGCAGCGGATGCGCTGCAAACCAGTCCGGATAATTCCGCTTGAAGATGGCCGGCATGTTCCACGGAGCAACGACAATGAGGACGGCAACAAACATGACGCCGACAGCCGCCAGAACGCCGAGGATGATGAGCCAGAACCAGATGGAATGTTTCTTTTTCTCTGCCATAGTTCTTCCTCCTAAACGCTTACACTTTCAGTACCGCAATGGCGGGGTCATAGGCCGGCACCGGAATGGAACCGTCATTGTAGATGGCTCCGAACTTGCAGGTGTCGTAGCAGGCGCCGCAGCGGATGCAGGTGTCTTCGTCAATTACGTGAGGTTTCTTGACCTCGCCGCTGATGGCCTCTACCGGGCACTGGCGGGCACAGGCCGTGCAGCCTTTGCACAGGTTCGGGTCAATGCGGATGGGTTCATCGGCGTTGAACTCGTCGTGTGCGTATTTGCCCTCTGCCGGTGCGGCAGCGGCAGCAGCCGGAGCTGCGCCTTCTGCGGCGGCGGGAGCGGCGGCAGCAGCCGCGGCTTTCTCTTTGGCTTTGGCTTCCTGAGCTGCCTTTTTGGCTTTGCCCTCTTCCGTGAGGACCATGGTAATGGCTTCACAGGGGCAGTCCTTTTCGCAGACGCCGCAGCCAATGCACCAGTCTATCCGGGTGAACGTCGGGAAAATACGAAGCATTCCGCGGCGGGTCACTTTGTGGTCCAGAACGAAGGCGTTGGTCGGGCAGTCGTAGAGGCAGGTCTTGCAGCCGTAACATTTTTCGTAATCAATAACTGGAATCTGATTAGGCATTGACAAACTCCTCCTCCGGTGCATTCATGAGATAAGGCAGTCCAAGGGCTTCCAGAGTCTCATCCTTCGGAATGCCGGTCTCACGGTCATAACCAAGCGCGTCCCAGGTCTCCATCATCATGGTTTCGACCGGAACCGTCTTGTTGGCTGTTTTACCGACTTTGTGGGTGAACGGCGCGTCGCCGACCATGCGGCCGTGCGGGCGGTTGTCCCACGGAAGTTTGCCGTGCTTAATGTTGAACATCTGGCGAAGCGCGAAGATGCGTTTGCCGATTTCCATGTATTCGTCGGGCGTCAGGCCCCATCCGGTTGCGGCGTTGAGCCACTCAAAGACGGGATAGTTGCCGACACCGGTGATCATGCCGAAGTAGCACCCGCCGGCGCCGTCAATGACGCGCTTGTAGCAGGCACAGGCAATGACCTTCAGGGCTTCTTCTCTGGACGGCGTCCATTCGCCCTCTTTGCCGCCGAACAGTGCAGCAGCGGGGGCCCAGGAGACTTTCTTCCAGAGATGCATGCAGCCGTAGTACAGGGAGCCGCCGGACGTATGACGGGACGGAGTCGGGTCAATGGCGTACAGCGTAGCCTGCTGCGGGTCCAGACGGGAGTCGTGCATGGGAGGCTCCATGCCGCCGCCCTGGACGGCGTACATCCAGGCGTCTCCGCCGAGGATGCGGGCTGCTTTCCGGGTACCGTCGGCAAAAATGTCGCCGAGGCCGCGGCGTTCCGCAATCATCTTCGTGAACTCAATGATGGCGTCCGAGTTGCCCCAGGTCAGTTCCAGTCCGCCGGTGTCTTCTTTGGTCAGAATACCGTTTTCATAGCATTCAATGGCCATGGCAACGGCGCCGCCGACGGAAATGGTATCCATGGCCATGCGGTTGAGGTACTCATTGCACCACAGCATGGCGTCATTGTCCGTGCTGAGCATGTTGGCCGTGAACTGCCACTGGCTCTCATACTCGGGCTTATGCATGATTTTCCAGCCCTCGTTGTTGTGGTTGATCTGCGAAATGTCCAGTTCACCGCCGCATCCGTAGACGCAGGAGTAGCAGAAGTAGCGGTTGGTCTGGAGGCGCAGCATATGCGGAACGTCAATCTTGTTGATGGCGCGTACGCTGAAGTGTTCTTTCTGGGTACCGCCCCAGTTCTTGATGGGACCTTCACCGGTCTGACCGACGAACGCAGCGGCGCCCGACGTTCCCCATGTACCCATGAGAACAGCCGTAAGAAGTCCGTCCGGAGACATGGTGAGTTCCGGAAGGATCTTGGTGACGTGAAGGACACCGGTCGGAATTTCCGGCGGCATGAACGCCGCGTTCAGTCTCCGTGCCGTCATCTGGGACAGCTTTTTAATTTCGGCGGTATCCATTCCGCTGACTTTTTTGGTGCCGGCGCAGACAACGCCCTTCAGGTTCTTGGAACCCATGACGCCGCCGAGGCCCTGACGCGCGGCAATACGGCCGTGGTCACAGCAAATGCCGGCCATCCAGCTCAGACGTTCGCCGCCGGGTCCGATGACCGCAGCAACCGGACGTTTTTTGCCGGGCTTGTAGTTTTCTTCAATGAGCATGTCTTCGGCTTCGGTTGCATCCTTGCCCCAGACATGCGAAGCGTCGCGGATTTCCGCGCCCTTGTTGTCACAGTACAGATAGACCGGCGAGTCGGCTTTACCCGAAATGGCAATCATGTCATAGCCGCACTGCTTAATGCCGGGTGCAAAGTTGCCGCCGGCATTGGATTCGCCGATACCGCCCGTTGCCGGAGACAGCGAAATGGCCATCCAGCGTCCGGTAATGACGGCACCGGTGCAGGTCAGGATTCCCGTGGTCAGGCAAATGACGTTCTCCGGACCCATGGGGTCCGCGTCTGCCGGAATGTGGCGGTAGCAATACCACGCACCAAGGCCGGCGCCCGACAGGAGCTGTTCGTACAGTTCATCCTTGAGCTTGGTCTCTTTACAGACACGATTGGTCAGATCAACCTCAAGGATTTTACCAGTGTACCCTTTCAAAAGCTTTCATCTCCCTCTCTAATGTTTCGCTCAACCGCCACCCAGAGGCGTGAACGAACTTACAATGTCCCCATCTTTCAAAACTGTGTTCAAAGGCATCTTTTCATAATTCAGCAGCAATGGAAATGTTTTCCGCCACCACAACGGAAGTTTCACGATTTTTAGAAACTGCTTCAACGTGATGCCGTCCGGCACTTCAATGGTGCCGTCTTTGTCAAACTTGGAAAAGTCACAAAGTGATGGTCCATGAAACTCAATTCTCATGATACTTTCTCCTTACCTTTTCCGGACGCAGTCCGTAAGATATCAGAATAATTATAAAGAAGAATCCGGTTCTTTTCAACCGTTCGCAAAACAATCGGATCAATTATTTATTTAACAAAGACAAAACCGTGTGAATACCCGACACCCTGCACAAAAACCTTTTATCCTGTATGTGTATAGTGCCCCGGTGCGGCTCCGCGCCCGCCGGCCGGCAGACAAAAAGACTCCGGCGCAGCGCCGGAGTCTTTTTTTTCTTACTTTTTCGGTTCCGAAAATTTAGCATCCACGCGGTCTTTGCGGTACCAGTTTTCGTCGGTCCATGCCCAGACCGGAGCCAGCATCTTGTTGATGGGCTTGAACAGGACAATAAGGACCTTTACCACCTTGACCAGAAATTCGGTCACCTTGTTGATCATTTACCATAACCTCCCTAAACTTGCGAAGATATTATCACCAGAATATCTCCTCTAAAATATACACCATTCGGCGCCATTGTGCCATAGGGAATTTTTCAAAAAACCATTTGGGTGGCCGGCAAGGTCTTCCTTTGGTCAGCCGGCAAGGTCTTCTTTGCTGCCGGTGTAGAGCTGGTAGTAGCGGCCCTTTGCCTCCAGAAGTTCCTCGTGCGTGCCGCGTTCAATAATGCGGCCGTCTTCCAGAACCATAATGCAGTTGGCGTCACGGACCGTGGAGAGCCGGTGCGCAATGACGAACGTGGTGCGCCCGTGCATGAGGGCGTCCATGCCCCGCTGGACAATCTGCTCCGTGCGGGTGTCAATGGAGGACGTGGCTTCGTCCAGGATGAGGACCGGCGGGTCCGCCAC
>ONLO01000089.1 GCA_900318715.1 uncultured Eubacteriales bacterium
CTGAACGCCGAAGGCCAGGCCGCGGACCGCCGTCTGGCAGAAGCCGGCTACATTGCCGAATACATTGGCCGTACCATGACTGAACACGCTTCGGACCCCGAGCCGCTGCACTACAAGGACTTCACCATCCTCCTGCGGACGGTCAGCAACGGCAACGCGGAACTCTACCGTAAAGTGCTGTCGGAATACGGCATTCCGGTCTATTCGGACGCCGGCAGCGGATTCCTGCGCACGGCGGACATCCAGATCATCCTGTCCTACCTGCGCGTCATTGACAACCCGCTGCAGGACGTGCCGCTCCTGTCCGTCCTGCTCTCGCCGCTCTTCGGCTTCACCCCGGATGACCTTGCGGAAATCCGCGTGTACCGCCGCCACGGCAAGATCTACAGTTCCCTGACCGCCTACGCGGAACAGGACAACGAACTGGCACAGAAGTGCGCCGCGTTCCGCAAGACCCTGCGGTACTACCGCCGTCTGTCGGTCACCATGCCGGCCGGCGAGCTCATCCGCCAGATCTACGAAGACACCGCGTTCCCGTCCCTGGCCTCTGCCATGCCGAACGGTCCGCAGCGTGCCGCCAATCTCCAGCAGTTTGTCAACATGGCGGACCAGTACGACCAGAACGGCACGTTCGGGCTGGCCTCCTTCCTCCGTCTCATAGACCGGATGGAAGAGGACGGCAAGGACCCGGACACCGTCTCCACGCTGTCCCCGGACGCCGATGTCGTCCGCATCATGACCATTCATAAGAGCAAGGGCCTGCAGTTCCCCGTCTGCATTCTGGCAGACCTGGACCGCAGCCTGAACAGCAACGCCGGCGACACGCCCGGCCTCATGCTCCACCGGGAACTGGGCATTGGCCTCAAAGGGCGGGACCCGGAAGCGGGCGTCACATACCCCACGCTTCTGTACAACGCCGTCCGCCAGGCCGTCCAGCAGGATGATCTGTCCGAGACCATGCGCCTTCTGTACGTGGCCATGACCCGTGCGCAGAACAAGCTGGTGCTCGTCGGAACCGTGAACCGGCCGGAGAGCGCCGTGCAGGCCGCGGCCGCCCGCCTAACAAACGCGCGCGCCATCCACCCGTACGAAGTCGGCCACTCCACCACGTTCCTGCAGTGGGTCCTCATGGTCCTGCTGCGGCATCCCGCCGCCAAACCGCTGCGGGACCTCTGCCCGGACCTGGACCTTCCCGTCTTTGCCGAGACGCAGACGTTCACGCTCGTCCGGAAGGACCTGACCCCGGACGAGGAGGACGCGGAAGACCCCGCTGCCAACACCGGCGACACCGCAGCCGACGCCGCGGACGAAACGCTCCTTGCCGACCTCACCGCGCGCATGCAGTACGAATACCCCTACCGGGCACTCACCACCACGGTGGTCAAGCGCGCCGCCTCCGCCCTGGACGAACCGCTGTTCTCCACGGAATACTTCGCCACTGCCCGGCCGGAGTTCCTCTCCAAGGAGGGCCTGACCCCGGCGCAGCGCGGCACCTGCCTCCACAAATTCATGCAGTATGCCGACTTTACAAGGGCGGCTGAGAATCCGGAACAAGAACTGCACAACCTGGTAGAACAGGAATTCCTCACCGAACGGGAAGCCAGCGTGGTCCCCGCCGGAAAAGTGCGCAAATTCTTTGCCTCGGACCTTGCCCGCCGCATCCGGGAAAGCCCCAATGTCATGCGGGAAGAAAAGTTCGCGGTTCTTGTCCCTGCCAGCACGTTCGACGAGTCGCTGGAAACCGAACTTCCGCCGGACGCCGCCGGGGAAACCGTCCTCATCCAGGGCATTATGGACCTGGCCTTTGAGGAAGGCGGCGCCGCAGTCATTGTGGACTACAAGACTGACCGCGTTAAGACGCCGGAGGAACTCGTGGACCGCTACCGGACGCAGATCCGGACCTACGCGGACGCCATGCCGCAGGCCATAGGGCTCCCGGTCAAGGAAGCGCTGCTCTACTCCTTCCAGCTGGACACCACCGTCAAAGTCCCGCTGGAATGACCCGCAAACGCAAAAAGGCCCTGAGGAAGAATCCCCAGGGTCTTTTCCCTTACCTGCCGGTCACGGTATTGGCGCTTATCGTGCGGGGACAGGAAGGCTGGAAAGCGAACATTCGCGCCAATTAAAAAAGAACTATTTGTTGGAAGATAATTGTAATATATTTGTGGACAATCAGACAACAAAAAAATGAACGGCAATGATAAAAAAATTATCATTGCCGTCAAAATGACTATTTCTGTTCAAATGAGAAGACCGAGGCCTCCAAAATGGACGAACCCATTTTGTCAAACTTCTCAACGATATTTTCCGGCGGCTGTTTCATGCCGTTGCTGATCCAGTTGAGGATAATGCCGGAAATGCCGTACTTATACAGTTCCGTCAGGAACCGGCGGTCATCAATGGACACGGAGCGGCCTCCGGTGTAGTCTTCAATGACCTTCCAGATGAGGTCCCCGACCACGTTATACAAATACGTTTCAATCTGTTCCCGGGACAGGGAATGGTAGACGCCCATGACGAACGTCTTTTCTTCCAGAAGCGCATCCAAAAGATTCTGGAGACCCTGCTGCCAGGAGCCGATGTTCTTGTTGCCCTCCAGCGCCTTCTCCGCACGTTCGTTGGTCATCCATTCAATCAGGTCATAAATGTCCTTGAAATGGTAGTAAAACGTCATGCGGTTAATGCCGCACTCGTTGGCAAGGTCACTGATGGTAATTTTATTCAGCGTTTTCTGCTGAAGCAGTTTTTTCAGTGCCGCGGCAATGGCACGTTCCGTTGTCTGTGACATTTCGTTTCCCCCTACTCTGTTGCCGCATAATTGCGCTGTGTTTGCTATTTTCTTTGTTCAAAAATAATACACAAGCACACCATTATCATATCAACTATTTAATCAAATTTCAATATTTGTATGGTCATATGTTTAAAAAAAAGCAAACCCGCCGGTGTTGATGGTACATCGGCGGGCTTTTTGTTTTGGAAGGGCGAATTCGAATCCGCTTGCCCGGCTCCACTTACAGGATTTCCGGAATTTCGGCTTTCGTGTCGCAGTAAATGCAGCGGTACACGGCGTTCTCCCGGTCCGTCAGGCGGAACACGTGCGGCAGTTCCTGTTCAATGGAGGAAATGCAGCGCGGATTCTTGCAGCGGATAATGCCGGTCAGCCGTTCGGGCAGCTTCGGGTGGATCTTATCCACCTTCTCCCCGTTCTTGATGATGTTGACCGTAATGTGCGGGTCAATGAAGCCGAGGGCGTCAAGGTCCAGCTGGATGACTTCGCCGACTTTAATAATGTCCTTGCGGCCGTACTTTTCGCTGGTGGCGTTCTTGATGATGGCCACTTCGCACTGCAGCTTTTCCAGCCCCAGGTAGTGATACAGTTCCATGCCGCGGCCGGCCGGAATGTGGTCAATGACAATGCCGTCTACAATGGTTCCAATAATCAATTAATCCACCCCCATCAGTTTCATCATAAGTGCCATCCGGATATACTTGCCGTTGCGCACCTGGCGGAAGTAGCTGGCGCGCGGGTCCTTGTCAACGTCCACGGAAATTTCGTTGACACGGGGCAGCGGGTGCAGGATGGAGAGGTCGTACTTGGCGTTCTGCAGTTTCTTCGGCGTTAAGATGTAGGTGTCTTTCAGCCGGACGTAGTCTGCTTCGTTGAAGAAGCGTTCGCGCTGGACACGGGTCATGTAGAGAATGTCCAGGTTGGGCATGGCCCCCTCGAGCGATTTGGTCTCGACAAAGTCCACGCCATTCTTTTCCAGAATGTCAGTTTTGACGTTTTCCGGAACTTTCAGTTCCTCCGGCGAAATGAGGACGAACTTGACGTTGTCGTACCGGGACATGGCCGCAATGAGCGAGTGCACGGTACGGCCGAATTTGAGGTCCCCGCAGCAGCCAATGACGAGGTCCTCGAAGCGGCCCTTCTCCTTGTGGATGGTGAGAAGGTCCGTCAGGGTCTGCGTCGGGTGGTTGTGGCCGCCGTCGCCGGCGTTGATGACCGGAATGCTGACGCTGTTGGCCGCCACATACGGGGCGCCTTCCTTCGGATGCCGCATGGCAATAATGTCCGCAAAGCACTCCACGGTGCGGGCCGTATCCGCCACGCTCTCCCCTTTGGCCGCCGAACTGGAACCCGCATCCGAGAACCCGATGACGCTGCCGCCGAGTTCGTACATGGCGGACTCGAAACTCAGACGTGTGCGCGTCGAGGGCTCGTAGAAGAGCGTTGCCAGCTTTCTGCCTTTGCACTTCTCCGCGTACTTCTCCGGGTGAAGCATAATGTCCTCGGCCACGTCGACGAGTTCATCAATTTCCTCCCGGGACAGTTCGCGGATATCAATGAGGTCTTTGTTCATGCGGTCAGCCTCCAATCCAGGATTCGTCGGAGGGGTCGTCGCGGAACTTCAGGATCCGCGCGGCGTCCTCCGGTTTAATATATGCTTCTTCCACGGCGGCCTCAATAATGGTGTCGAGGTCGGTCAGGGAAGTGTTGTTCACGTTTGCGGCTGCCAGGCGGTCCACGCTCTTCTGCATGCCGTACGTAAAGATGCTGACAATGCCGAGCACGTCGGCGCCGGCGTCCCGCAGCGCGTCCACAACGTCAATGACGCTGCCGCCGGTGGAAATGAGGTCCTCCACCACGACGACCTTCTGGCCTGCGTCCAGGCGCCCTTCAATGCGGTTCTGGCGGCCGTGGTCCTTGCTGCTGCCCCGGACGTAGCCCATGGGCAGTTGCATCATCTGGGCCACAATGGCGGCGTGGGCAATGCCCGCCGTGCTGGTGCCCATGAGGACTTC
>ONLO01000058.1 GCA_900318715.1 uncultured Eubacteriales bacterium
ACATCCAGCAGTTCTGCGTGGACGACCCGCGTGCCATGCGGATCTTCGGCATGCTCGAGGACCGCGGCCTTCCGGTCTATGTCCACACCGGGGACTTCCGGTACGACAACTCGAACCCCAACCGGGTGGCAAAGGTCCTGACGTCGTTCCCGAAACTGAAGTTCGTCGGACCGCACCTTGGCGGCTGGAGTGTCTGGGACCAGGTACTCGGAACCCTCACCGAATTCGACAACATTGTCGTGGACACTTCGTCCTGCTCCTTCCTCATTGACCCCGAACTGGAGTGCAAACTCATCCGGGCGTTCGGTTCCGAACGCGTCATGTTCGGTACGGACTATCCCATGTGGCCGGTCCGGCAGGAAGTGGACGCCCTGGACGAGCTCGGGCTGACAGAAGAGGAATGTGAAGACATTTACTGGCGCACTTGCGCTAAACTGTTCCATCTAGAACTAGATTGAGCAATTTGGACTGTGCCATCTGGAACTAAACTGAGCGATTTGGAGCTTGACGGAACGTGCGTCGTTCTCCGGAACGCGCGGGGGACGGCAAGCCCCGCGAAATAAGGACAAACTGGGAGGTTTTTTCCTTGTCTGACAAGAAGACTTATGTCACCGTAGACGGCAACGAGGCAGCGGCCTATGTGGCCTATGCGTTTACGGAAGTAGCTGCCATTTATCCCATAACACCTTCATCGCCCATGGCGGGGAAGACCGACGTCTGGTCGGCGAAGGGGAAGAAGAACCTCTTCGGCCAGACCGTCCAGCTGGTGGAAATGCAGGCCGAGTCCGGCGCCATTGCGGCCGTGCACGGTGCTGCCGAAACCGGCGCCCTTGCCACGAGTTACACCTCGTCCCAGGGCCTCATGCTCATGATCCCGACCATGCACCGCATTGCCGGGGAGCGGCACCCTGCCGTTCTCCATGTGGCGGCCCGGACCGTGGGCACGCATGCGCTGTCCATCTTCGGCGACCACTCCGACATCTACAACTGCCGGCAGACCGGATGGGGCATGATCGGCACCAGCTCGGTGCAGGAGGTCATGGACCTCTCGGCCGTGGCGCACCTGTCCGCCATTAAGGCCCGCATTCCGTTCATGCACTTCTTTGACGGTTTCCGCACCTCCCATGAAATTGCCAAAGTGGAGCAGATGGACTACGAAGACCTCAAAGGCCTGGTGGACTACGAGGCGCTGGACGCCTTCCGCGCCCATGCCCTGAACCCGGAACACCCCATGCTCCGGGCCACGGTCCAGAACCCGGACATCTTCTTCCAGGTCCGCGAGGCCAACAACACCGACTATCAGAACCTGCCGGATGTGGTGGAAGACTATATGGCGAAAATCAATGAAATTACCGGCCGGAACTACCACATTTTCAATTATTACGGTGCGCCGGATGCGGAGCGGGTCATTGTGGCCATGGGCTCCGTCTCCACGTGCGTGGAAGAAGTGGTGGACCACCTGAACGCCAAAGGCGAAAAGGTCGGGTTCATCCAGGTCCACCTGTACCGCCCGTTTGACATTGCCCGTTTCGTGGATGCCCTGCCGGCCACCTGCAAGGCCGTGGCAGTCCTCGACCGCACCAAGGAGATGGGCTCCAGCGGCGACCCGCTGTACCTGGACGTCTGCGCCGCACTCCGCGGCCGGGCGGACCTCACCGTCGTGGGCGGCCGTTACGGCCTGTCCTCCAAAGACACCACCCCGGCGCAGATTGCCGCGGTGTACAAGAACCTGGCGGCGGCCGAGCCCGTCAACAGCTTCACCATCGGCATTGTGGACGACGTCACGAATTTGTCCCTGCCGGAGGACGGCCCGCTGTACTTCAACGAAGGCGGCGTGGTCAGCTGCAAGTTCTGGGGCCTTGGCGGCGACGGTACCGTCGGCGCCAACCACGACACCGTGGCCATCATCAACGACCACACGGACAAATACGCCCAGGCCTACTTCGAGTACGACGCGAAGAAGAGCTTCGGCATTACCAAGAGCCATCTCCGCTTCGGCGACGTTCCCATCCGCTCCTCCTACCTGGTCAAGCAGGGCGACTTCGTGGCCGCCCACAGCCCAACGTACATGGAGCAGTTCGACATTGCCGAAGAGGTCAAAGAGGGCGGCACGCTGCTCATCAACACGCCGTGGACCATGGAGGAACTCGACGCCCGTCTCCCGGCGCACGAGAAGCGTGAAATTGCCCGGAAACACCTGAACGTCTACACCATTGACGCGGTCAAAATTGCACAGGAGCTCGGCCTCGGCAGCCACTACAACACCGTGCTGCAGTCCGCGTTCTTCAAACTCATGCCGGTCATTCCGGTGGAAGACGCCGTCCGTTACATGAAAGAGGCGGCGAAGAAGCGTTACTTTGCCAAGGGCGATGCAGTGGTCAACAAGAATCTGGCCGCCATCGACGCCGGCCAGGACGCACTCTGCAAAGTAGAAGTTCCGGCCTCCTGGGCGGACGCTGCCGACGAGCCGGT
>ONLO01000046.1 GCA_900318715.1 uncultured Eubacteriales bacterium
AACACCAACGGCATGCTCGTCATTGACGACGACAAATACATTCCGGGCATGAAGGACCTGGCCGGTGCCATCCACGAGGGCGGCGCCAAGGCGTTCCTGCAGATTTCGCATACGGGCCGCGGCGCCCGGCGCGGCATCATCGGCGGACAGCCGGTCGGCCCCAGCGCGGTGGCCATGCCGTATTCGTTCATGATGGGCCTGGCCAACGAGACGCCGCGGGCGCTCACCATTGATGAAATCCACGAAATTGAGGAGAAGTACGCACAGGCGGCGCTGCGGGCGCAGAAAGCCGGTTTTGACGGCGTGGAGATCCACTCCGTCGGCTACTACCTCGGCCAGCAGTTCCTCTCCAAAACCGCCAACATCCGCACGGACGAATACGGCGGCAGCAGGGAGAACCGCGTGCGTTTCCATGTGAATATTATCCGCCGGATCCGCGAACTCTGCGGCCCGGACTTCGCCATTGTGGTGAAGCTCTCGGTGGTGGAGCAGGGCCCGGACGGCGGCATCTCCATTCCGGACGGCATCTACTACGCCAAGCGCTTCCAGGAAGAGGGCGTGGACGCCATTGAAGTCCTGGCGGGCAAGTGGTCCACGGAGCCCGGCAAGAAGGAGAAACCGGACTCGGCGTACACCGAGAACATGGCGGTACCGCTCTGCATGGTCCTGAAGGCCGGCATCCTTGCCACCAGCGGAAAGAAATGCAAGATGACGCTCATCGGCGGCGGCCGGGCACAGAATCCGGTGAAAGCCGAAAAGGCGTTGAAGAGCGGCCAGTGCGATGCAGTGTTCATTGGAAAAGCACTGCTCGTGCAGCCGGACCTCGTCAACCTCATTGCCGAGGGCCGGGAAGATGAAATCCGGCCTTGCATTGGCTGCGGCCACTGTATAGACCACCAGCTCCAGCACGGCGGCCGTGCCATCTGCTCCGGCAACGCCGTTCTGGCCCGCGGAGACAACGACTACACCATTTCTCCTGCGGAGAAGAAAAAGCACGTCGTCGTCATCGGCGGCGGCGTGGCCGGCGTGGAAGCCGCGCGCATTGCGGCCATGCGCGGCCACACGGTGGACCTCTACGAGCGCGACCAGATCGGCGGCCAGATGAACCTGGCCGGCATCCCGCCGTACAAGCAGCACCTGCAGCTCCTGACGCCGTGGATGAAACGGCAGCTGGAACTGCACAACGTGAACGTCCATCTCGGCAAAGACATGACAAAGGACGACGTCCTGGCGCTGAAGCCGGATGCCGTGGTCTGCGCCACCGGCGTCAAACCGGCGGTCCTGCCCATTCCGGGCGTGGAGCGCGCCATCAACGCCAAGGAAGTGCTCCTCGGCGCCGAGACCGGCAAGAACGTCGTCATCATCGGCGGCGGTTCCGTCGGATGCGAGACGGCCGAGTTCCTGGCTGCCAAAGGCAAGAAGGTTGCCATTCTGGAAATGCTGGACGAGTTTGCCGGTAACACCGGCAAGACGCACCAGACCATCCTGATGGGCCACCTCAAGGGCAACGGCGTCAAGCTGCTGCCGGGCTGCGCCGCACAGGAGATTACTTCCGACAGCGTCTCCTATAAGGCAAAAGACGGAAGCGTCAATACCCTGAAGGCGGACACTGTGGTCCTGGCCATCGGCGACAAGCCGGATCCGGGCCTCTACGAGTCCCTGAAGGGTGAAGTGCCGGAACTCTACAACATCGGCGACTCCAATGGCGGCGGCATTATTCCGCAGGCCACCTACGAAGGCTACACCGTGGGCTGCCAGCTATAAGCCCGCGCCGGCCTGCAAAGCAGAGCCGAACACCAGCCGCCCGACAAACCGAACTGAAGCAAAAGAGAGGCCCTTTGCGGTCTCTCTTTTTCGTTCTTTTGAATTTGCAGAACCGGAAAGAATACCCTATAATCTAAGGCAGATTCTAACCGGAGGTGGGGGAATGCATCCCATTCTGTTTTCCATAGGAAACTTCCATGCATACAGCTATGGATTCATGATTGCGGTCGGCGCCCTGCTCGGCATCTTCCTGTCCGAGTGGCGGGCGAACCGGCGCGGCATGGACGGCGAGCTGGTCTTCAACACGGCCATCTGGGGCCTCCTGGCCGGCCTGCTCGGCGCCAAGCTGACGTACGTGGCCTCGAACTTCAAAGACCTGTTCACGGACCCGAAGGCCGTGCTCGGCACGGACGGCTTCACCGTCTACGGCGGCATTGTCCTCGGCGTCATCGTCGGCGGCCTGCTCTTGAAGAGGGGCCTGGCAAAGAACGAGGCCGCTTTGTCCGACCGCGCCGCAGCAACCGAAGCACAGAGCGTTGCGGCACGCCGCCGCTTCACCGTCGGTGAGTACTTAGACCTCTTCATTCCTCAGGTGGCCCTGGCACAGGGCTTCGGCCGTATCGGCTGCTTTATGGCCGGCTGCTGTTACGGCAAAGAGGTGCCGGCCGGCGCCCACGGCGTGGTCTTCCCGGCGGAAGCCGTTGCCCCGAGCGGCGTCGAACTCTATCCGACACAGCTGATGTCCGCCATTGGGAACTTTTTGATTTTTGCTGTCCTAATGCTAGTAGGCTACATCGCAGCAAAGAAGGGCAAAACCCTCAGGCCGTACACCCTGACGGGCCTGTATCTCTGCCTCTACGCCGTCGGGCGGTTCGTGGTGGAAATCTTCCGCGCCGACCCGCGCCGCATGCTCTTCGGATTGTCCAGCAACCAGTACATGAGCTTCCTTTTCCTCGCCGCCGGCCTGATTCTGATCCTTCGCAAGGCGAAAGGGGAAACCCCAAAGTCAGCGCACGCATAACGCAAGGCCAGCGCCTGCATAAACCCATATAAAAAGAGACTTGCCGCGGCAAGCCTCTTTTTTAAATTGACCTTAGTTGTACTTGTAGAAGCCTTCGCCGGCGTTGATACCGGTCTTGCCTTCATCAATGTACTTCTTCAGTTTATGATAAATTTTGTAGTGGATGTCATTCGGGTCCTTGGAGCCCGGGTTCATGGCCACAATATTGAAAGCGGTGGTCAGACCGACAATGTCCAGAATGCGGAACGGGCCCATGGGGGCGCCGGTGCCCAGGCACCAGGTCTTATCAATGGTCTCCGGATCCGCAACGTCGTTGGCAAACAGAGCCTGTGCGGCGGTCAGGAACGGAACCAGGATGCTGTTGAGGATGTAGCCCGGCTGCTCTTTGAGGACCTTCAGCGGAACCATGCCAATGGCCGCGGCAAACTCGACGACCTGATCATAGTATTTCTGGTCGGTGCCGGCATGACCCATGACTTCGCCGGTGTTGTTGCGCCAGATTTCATTGGCAAAGTGCAGTGCAAGATATTTCTCCGGACGGCCGGTGTACTCGGCAAACATGCTCGGAAGAAGGGTGGACGAGTTGGTGGCCACAACGGTCTTCTCCGGCAGGTGCTTGGCAAGCTCGGTGTAGAACGCAATCTTATCTTCCGGGTTTTCGGCAACGGACTCAATGACAAAGTCTGCATCGGCAAATGCTTCATCCCAGTCGGTGGTGAACTTGATACTGTCTGCAGCGGCAATGACTTTCTCTTTGAGGGCATCAATTTCCGCATCGGAGAGGTCCTTGGAGTCGGCAAGGCCGCGGCAATAAGCCATCGGGTTGGTCTTCATGGCCTCCAGGGTATTCAGGTAGATCTCCTTCAGACGGGCAAACTTCGGGGTGGCGCGCTCAATGGAAGCGTCGCTGCGAAGCCAGCAAGTGACGTCGAAACCTTTGTATGCGGTCTGGAAGGCAATCTGGCTGCCCAGAACACCGCCGCCGGCAATAACAACTTTCTTGAAATCCATAACAATACACTCCTTTACAAAAATGGATTTGAGTCTATTATACGTGGTTCCTGCGGGAGCTTCAATGCTCAGGGTCACATCCAACGCGTCACTTTCCCGCGACCAGCCTTTGTGCTATAATACTAGCAATTTTTTAGAATGATTTTTTCAAAGGAGGGGAGTGCCTGTGGCAGATATTTCGGTCAAGACTATTGAAGATTTGTCTTTGAACGCGTGGCCGTCGTACCAGCTGCAGCTTTACGATGGCTGGATCCTGCGGTACTCCTCCTTCTACACCCACCGGACCAACTGCGTGGAACAAATCGGGGAGTCTACGCTGCCGCTGCCCGAAAAGGTGGCATACTGTGAGGGCATCTACAAACGCTGGCAGACGCCCAGCATCTTCAAAATCAGCCCGCTGACGGACCCGGCGCTGGAGCCACTTCTTGTCGAGCGCGGCTACCATGTGGAACACAAGGTCACCAACATGGTGATGGACTTCGCCGAGGTCCCGCCGGTGGAACCGGACCTGTCGGGGTTCGAGGCAACCGCCGCGCAGCCCGCGCTCAAGTTCCGCCTCGGCCACCGGGTCACCAATAACTGGCTGACCGGTCTCTTTGCGCTGAAGGGAACTACCAACAAAGTCCACCTGCGGATTGTGCCATCCATGTATGCGGCCATTCCCAAGGACGAAATTGTGGTAACGGTCCTCGACGGCGAAGGGTGCATTGCAGCCACCGGCCTTGGCATCCTGGACCGGGACTTCATCGGTGTCTATGCCATCCACGTACGGGACGACCTGCGCCGCCGCGGTATTGCCCGCGCCGTAGTGCAGACCATCCTGTGGGAAGGCCAGAAAGCCGGCGCCCGGTATTCGTACCTTCAGGTCGTCTCAGACAACACCGCCGCCCGCGGTCTCTACACGTCCCTCGGCTTCACGCCCCTGTACGACGCCTGGTTCCGGGTGAAAGACGAAAAAACTACGTGACCTGTGAAATAGTCACGTAGTTTTTTGCTGTTTTTGGAAGCTTTTTACGTGACCAGCTTAAAACTCACGTAATTTACCCCTGCCTGCCAGCTCATTATTACGTGACTCGCTCATTACTCACGTAATGTGCCTTGAAAACCTGCCGAAACTTACGTGAGTATTCACCAACTCACGTAAAACCACGAAGGCGGATTTGGGTTTTCGGTGCCGCTGATTCCAAATGGCTTGAATCCGGGGCGGCAAAGCGGATAGAATAAAAGTTAAAGAAATGATTAGAAAGAGCAGGAAGAAAACGCTATGAAAACCAAAGCGAAGAAAGCGAAGAAGGCGAGGAAGGTGAAGGCGAAAGCGAAAGCGAAGAAAGCCAAGCCTGAGAAGAAGCGCGGGGACACCTGGGTCGGGAAGCGGCCGACGGTCTTCAAAGACCGGAAGAAGGAGGTCAACCGCCAGGGCGAAAGCAAGCGCCCGAAGCACAAGAAAGACTATAAGGACTTCACCTGATCCGAGGGGAGTCCGGTGAAAGGAGGGGAGCGCATGACCTATGTCATTTCGGATTTGCACGGGTATCCGCTGGAAAAATTGAAAGCCCTGCTTGAAAAAGCGGGCTTTGGGTTCTGGGCTGAGGCGGGATCGGCAGACGACCTCTATGTTCTCGGGGACGTCATAGACCGGAACGGCGACGGCGGCATTGACGTGCTGCGCTGGATTATGGAACAGCCGAACGTGCACATGATCCTTGGGAACCATGAGTGTATGCTGCTGGCGTGCCGCTTCCTCTTCGAGGAGGTCACCGACGAGAGCCTGGACGCGCTGACCTGGGAGCAGCTGGACAGCTATGAAATCTGGAAACTCAACGGCTGCGCACCGACCGTTGCATCCCTGCGGAAACTGACGCGGGAACAACAGGCCGACCTGCTGGATTTCCTGGGCGATTTACCCCTCTACGAAGCGGCCACCGTCGGCGGCCGCGACTATCTTTTTGTCCACGCAGGGCTGGGCAACTTCCGTCCGGATAAAAAGATGAGCGAGTACACCATGGACGAGCTCGTCTGGACGCGGCCGGAGCCGAATACGGTCTATTTTGATGATGTCATGACCATCCTCGGCCACACGCCGACCATGCTCTACGGAGCCATGTACAAGGGGAGGCTCTTCAAACGGCGCACCTGGATGGACATTGATGCGGGCGCGGCCGGCGGCCTCCCGCCCATCCTGCTCCGCCTCGACGACATGGAGGAGTTTCAGCTCTCCTGAGCGTCCGGTTCGTCCGCCGGGCCGGTGTGGAAGGAAATCAGCGTATGCGAGGTCGGGTCCCGGATGACCTTCATGACGTCGTCCAGGGGAATGTCCCCGTAGTCGCCGGCCAGCCAGTCCAGGTAGGCGTAGGCCACGGCGGCGGAGATAATGTCGCTGAGGATCTCCTTCTCCAGGTCGGAACGCGGAGCACTGTCGGCGAAGTCGACACGGATCATGTGCTTGATGGCTTTACGGAAGCTGAATCGCAAACGGGAACCGGCTTCACTCTGCGCGGAAAAGCGGAAGAAGTCAATTTCCCGGAACATCATCTTGTTGAGGACGGCGAAGAAGGCTTCAGGGTCCGCGTCGCCGCGCTCAGCCATAATGGACTGCGCTTCCTCCACCATGCTGTCGACGAATTCGTCGACAATATCTTCCACCACATCGTAGTGGTCATAAAACGTCATACGGTTAATGTCAGCACGACGGGTTATTTCGGCAACGGAGACCTTCGTGCTCTTTTTTTCTACGACAAGGTCGAGGTACGCGCGGCGGATCTCGGCTTTGGTCTTCTGGAACCGGCGGTCGGATGAGGTTTTATACATGTATATTCTCCTTTGCTTCCCATCAGTTCTTCCTGAAATGATGGATAACCATCACTTTACGGGCGTTTGCCTATTGATTCCCCATCAGGTGATGACTAACTTTGAGTATAGAACAAGAATTGTTCCATGACAATCTATTTTGAAAAGGAGAGAACCTGTATGGGAATCTACTCGAAACTCGTTTCCGGATATCCTATTGGTGATGTCTCGCCGCAGGATTTCGTAAACGCACTCAGCTCCAGCAACCCGGACTTCGGAAAGAACCTGACCGCCATTGTTCTGGCCGTCATCTTCGGCCTGCTGGTCTACATCTTCCCAATCATTCTGACCGAGACCGAGAAGAGAGGCCCGTATCCGCTCTGGATGCACACCTTCTACTTTGCCGCTGACTTCATGGGCATCTGGGTCTTCCTGGATGCCTGGAAAGCCACCGACCACTTCATTCTGTTCCTGCTGCTCGCCATCGGCGAAGCCGTCTGGGTCTGCATGGAAACGTACTGTCTGCATCGTGCCATTGCATACGAGGGCGCGCTCAACTGGAAGCCCGGCACGCCGAAGAGTGAGATGATCCGCGACATTGTCTTCCAGGTCATCATCTTCTACACCGGCCTCAACCTGCTCCGGTTCGAGCTCCATGACAGCACCATGTGGAAGTTCTGGATTTTCACCCAGGTCCTCATCACCATTGCTCCCGGCCTGGTCCAGGAGAAACGCGGCTACCGCGAAGGCAACGCCCTAATCCTGCACATCACCTTCATCTGCGTTGCCCTGGTCTCCTTCAACCCGTGGGTCAACATGTGGGTCTGCATTGCTCCGGATTTCTTCTCCCTGAGCCAGAACCCGTGGTACTACATTGTCGGAGTGGTCTGCCTGTTCTTCGCCATCCGCGGCCTGGTCCAGTACCTGAAGCTGCCGGAGAAAGGCGCGCTTCTTCCGGCCGGCAAAACGAAGCCGACGCTCAAATAAGAGAATCCTTTCCGAATGAAAAGAGAGATGCTTTCGGGCATCTCTTTTTTCGTGTGTTATAATGTGGGCAAATCCATTTTCGTTGGCGATTCAGCTTTATTGGATTGCGCGGAGGACTCTATGAAAGTCAGTATCCTTACCATCTGTCCCGACGTCTTTGACTCGTTTCTGAACATGCCGGTCCTGGCCCGCGCCCTGCGGGACGGGCAGCTGGAGCTGGAAGTCGTGGACATCCGGGAATTTGCGCCCGGCAGTTTCCGGCATATAGACGATTCGCCGTTCGGCGGGGGCGCGGGCATGATCCTGCGGTGTCAGCCCGTGCTGGATGCGCTGGCGGCCGTTCGTTCGCCGGAGAGCAGAACGGTGGCGCTCACGCCGTCCGGGACACCCTATACACAAAAACACGCGCACGAACTCGCCGAAGTGCCGCACCTTATTTTGCTGTGCGGCCACTACGAAGGGTTCGATGCACGTATTTTAAAGCATGCCGACGAAGAGCTCTCCATCGGCGATTATATTCTGACCGGCGGCGAGACCGCCGCGCTGGTCCTGCTGGACTCCATAGCGCGTCTTCTGCCCGGGGTCATCCGGCAGGCGAGTACGGAAGACGAGTCCTTTGAAGACGGCCTCCTGGAGTACCCGCAGTACACCCAGCCGGCCGACTACAACGGCGACACCGTCCCGGACGTCCTCCTCTCCGGCGACCACGGCCGCATCCGCCGCTGGCGCCGCCATCAGGCGCTGCGCCTGACCCGCGCCCGCCGCCCGGACCTCTTCGAACAGCTGGACCTCTCCGACGAGGACCTTGCGCTTCTCGAGGAGCTTCCGGAAGAGCCTTGACGACACAGCCGGGCCGGACCTTTTTATTTACGGAGTCAAGGATTTGAATTATAATAAATGTGTTAATTATTTCTGGTATAACTCATTTTTTGAAAGGTGTGTTTCCATGAACAAACGTATTATTTCCTGGGTTCTGACCCTTGTTATGACCATTTCGCTTCTCTCCGCGGCAGCCGTCTCGGCCTTTGCTGCTGAAGAGGAGGAGAAATATGGTGAAGTGAAATATGAAAATGGAAAGTGGGTTTATTATGATCCGGATGGAAAACTGGACCCACACTATACAGGCGTTGGTGCAAATGCAGCAGGGCTTTGGTTTGTGGATAA
>ONLO01000071.1 GCA_900318715.1 uncultured Eubacteriales bacterium
AACCCCTATTGTAACAGAAAAGATTATAAAAAGGGGTTTCTTTTCCGGAAAGAGTGTGTTATCATGTGCGCGTTTTGGAGGTAGTATGCAATGAGTGAAGAAAAATTTCTGCCGAAAAAAGGCTGGACACGGGATGCGGCCCGCATCCTTCTCTGTCTCATCGGCGGCGTTATCATATCCATCAATCTTCGAACCTTTGTCTACACCGGCGGACTTCTGCCCGGCGGCATTTCCGGCCTGACCCTGCTCATCCGGAACGTTGCCGGCAAGTTCTTCGGCGTGACCGTTCCCTACGGTCCGGTCTTCTTTGTCCTGAACCTTCCGCTGACCATCCTGGCCTTCCGGAAAATCGGCAAGAAGTTCACCATGTACTCGGCGGTGACCATGCTGGTCATTACGTTGCTGACCGACTTCATTCCGGTCCATGTCATTACCAAGGACCCGCTGCTCATCAGTGTGTTCGGCGGCATCATCAACGGTGCGGCCGTTGCCCTGTGCCTGTTTGCCGGCGCCACCTCCGGCGGATTGGACTTTCTCTCCATTTACCTCTCGGAGAAAAAAGGGATTGATTCCTGGGGCCTCATCATGGGTCTCAACGCCGCACTCCTTCTCATCAATGGTATTCTGCTCAGCTGGGACAGCGCCCTGTACTCCATTATCTTCCAGTTTGCGCAAACCATGGTCATCCAGCATACCTACAAACGGTATCAGAAGAACACGCTTTTCATTGTCACCAACAAACCGAATGAGGTGGCGGAGGCCATCAACCGGGGTACCAGCCACGGGGCCACGGAAATGGAAGCCACCGGCATGCACGAGGGCGAGCGCCGCGCGGTCATCTACTCGGTCATTTCCAGCGACCAGCTCACCGAAGTCATGAAGCAGGTCCGGGAAGCGGACCCGAAAGCGTTCATCAACTCCATCAAGACCACGCAGGTCTCCGGCCGCTTCTTCATGCCGCCGAAAGACTGATTCCGAAAGGGGGACGTCCCCGTGAAAATTGTTTTCCTGGATGTCGACGGCGTCCTGGACTCCCTCCAGTACTGGCAGAGCGTGGAGGCCTATGGCGAAGCACCGCTGGACCCGGATGCCGTGAAGCGTCTGGCCCGTCTGGTGGAACAGGCCGGCGGGCGGAACGAGGTGGCGCTGGTGCTGACGTCTTCCTGGCGTGTTGGCTGGGAGCGCGATGCAGCTCTCTGCGGAAACGAAGGCACTCTTCTCAACGAAGCTCTGGCCGAAGAAGGCCTCTTTGTTTTCGACCGCACCACGGTGGAAAGCGTGGGCGGGCGCCCGAAGGAAATTAAGAAATGGCTCCGGGAGTACCCGGGGAAAGTGGAGAGCTTCGTCATTCTGGACGACGCCAACTTCCTCTGGGACGAAGAAGGGCTCACGCCGTACTGGGTTCAGACGGATTTTCAGTTCGGCGGTTTGAAAGACGAGCACATCGCCCAGGCACTTGCCATTCTTCAGAAGCAGCCGCTGCGCCTGAAGCTCCGAAATTTACGCAAAGAATAAGAAGAACCTCCCGGAAACCGGGAGGTTCTTTTTCGTGGACTGGTTCAGTACAGGACACAGCCGGTATAGGTAATGGTCTTCGGACCGTGGTAGTACTCGGCTCCGTTGTCTTTGCAGACACGGGAGACAAAGAGCCCGTAGGCTTCCATGGAGGAGATGGACCGGCCCGGGAACCGGCAGGGCTCCGGATAGGCGCACTTCTTACAGATGCGGCAGCCGCCGGCGCCGAGCACCAGGGCATCCGGATACGTTTCCCGGATCTTGTCCGAGAACTGCTCCAGAGACTTCTGAAGGCGCTCTCCGGTCTCAAGATAACATTTGGCATCAATGCTGGTCTTCAGATGTCCGACGACCTGCAGCAACAGGCCGTTCTCATACTTCTCCATCTGTTCGGCGCACTCCTCCAGGGTTCCGCACGCCGGGGGACAGGTCCAGTTCTTGTCGTATGCGTGGCATTTGTCTGCCGCACAGGTGTCACGGACCCAGGTCTCTGTCTTCAGGGTGGAGACGTCCAGTTCGGTGACGGCGTCGAATCCGCAGTCTTCGGCAAGAGTTTTCCAGTCAGTCAAGGTACTCACTCCTTAAAGTTCATGTTTTTGGCAAAACAGGACATGAAATCCGGCAGATTCGCCAGCTCCAGAAATTCAATGCGGTCCAGCAGGTCCTGCGTGTGCCGGAACACCGCTTCGCTGCAGGCCATCTGTTTGGCGCCCGCACCGGCCGTATTTCCGACGGCGCGGATCCGGCCCTGCAGTTCGTCCGGGATCAGACCAATGCGGCAGGCGCTGTCCGGGTCCATAAAGGAACCGAAGGCGCCGGCGAGAAGGACCTCGTCAATGTCGTTCAGCTCGAGGCCAAGATGGCGGGTCATGAGCACCACGCCGGCGGCAATGGCGCCTTTGGCCAGCATGACCTCCCGGATGTCGGTCTGGGTCAGGTAGACCGGGTCGGCAAGGGGAATGAACCGTTCCCCGTCCCGCTCGGACGGATCCTGAATGCGTCCCCGTTTGTTGATGAGTCTTTCGTTCAGGGCGGCGGCCACGGCGTCAATGAGTCCGGAGCCGCAGATGCCTTCCGCCGGTCCGTTCCCAATGACGTGGCACGCAAGGGCCCCGTCGTCCGTTACAGAGACGTGGTCAATGGCACCCGGGGCGCCGCGCATGCCGAACCGGATCTTGGCCCCTTCCAGGGCCGGGCCGGCAGCGGTGGAACAGGAGACCATGCGGCCTCCGGCAGAGAGGACCATTTCGCCGTTGGTGCCGATGTCAATGAGCAGTACATTGTGCTCCGTCTGGTCCAGATTGGTGGCCAGGACGCCGGCAACAATGTCGGCGCCGATGTAGCCGCCGATATCCGGAACGACCAGAAGGTCGGCATTGGTGCAGGCGGGAAGGGTCTCCCGCGCCGGTACGGTGCGGGCTTCAGTCAGGACCGGGGCAAACGGCACGGCGGTCAGGTTGTCGGTGGGTATTCCCAGGAACAGCTGCTGCATGGCCGGGTTGCCGACCAGGGAGACCACGCCGATGTCCGCCGGGGAAATGCCGACCGTGCGGCAGAGCGTCCGGATGCTCTGGTCCAGGGCGTCCCGGATGGAGGAGGTCAGTTCCTCCCGGTGTCCGTTTTTGGCGGCCTGCAGGCGGGAGATGACGTCGGCGCCGAACGGCCGCTGCGGGTTCAGGAACCCGTCACGGGCCAGCTCCACGCCGGTGGCTCCGTCCAGAAGGAAGACCACGACCGTGGTGGTGCCGATGTCAATGGCCACAAGAGGGCCGTCTTTCAGCGGGTGCATGTCGGCAGACCGGGCACCGGAAACGCCCTCTTCCAGCACAATGGTGCCGGCGCCGGATGGTTCGGGCAGGGAGACGGTCAGGTCCGTGTCCACGCTCATCCGGCAGGCGAGGACGGAAATGCCGTTTGCTGTGACCCGGCATTTCCCGCAGGTCCCGTTTCCGCCGCAGGCGGCCTCGGGCGCGTATCCGGCGTCCCGCAGGGCCTCCAGCAGACTGGTGCCGGAGGGAACCGAAAAGGAGGTGCCGTCCGGTACCAACGTAATGATTGGCATGGAAGACACCCCCCTCTTCAATAATTCTATTGTTACAATAACAGAAGTGCAATGAGAAGGCAAATCTGCGAAATGCCGTTGGTACCCTGCTCAATCCAGTTGGCTTTCGGGTCCGCATTGTCCAGTTTCGCCGCGAAGACCCCCATGAGGCACATGCCGAGGAACCAGAGGACGAAGAAGACGATGGAACCGGCGCCAATGCCGGAGAAGGCGGCGGCCAGGTCGTGGCGGTCAATGATGCATCCAAGGATGATGAGAAGGAAGCCGAGGAGCATGGTATACCGCATCTGGACGAACATCCACCAGATGTTCTTCTGCTTTGCGGCCACAATTATCTTCCACAGGACCTTGATGGCTCCTCCGAGGAAGCACAGCAGGCCGCCCAGCATAATGAGCCAGCTGAAGCCGGCCTTTATGCCGAGGACAATAATGTTGATGGCAAAGAACAGGACCGGGATGGCGTCGACCAGGGCCATGGAAATGCTAAAGCCTTCCGGAACCATGTCTTTGGTAATGACATTGCGCTCCTTTTCTTTCTTAGCCATGTTTTTGTTCTCCTTTACTTCAGGATGCCCTTGCGGTAGGCACGGTTATACTTCCGCCCGCCGGTGTCGTTGCCGGCCAGGGCCTCGTAGGCGTAGAGCGCTCCCATGGTCAGTGCGCTGGACGGGTCCATAATGCAGGAGTCCAGACCGGCCTCAAGTGCCAGCGTCAGGCATTCCACGTTGACATACTTGCGAAGGGGCATGCCGAAGGAAATGTTGGACAGTGCGCCGCCGACTTTGACCTCCGGAGCGTACTCGTGGATGGCTTTGATGCAGTAAATGAAGTCGGTCATGGCAGTGGGAACCGTAGACAGCGACATGACGCAGGGGTCAATGTGCAGGTTGGAAAGTGCCACGCCGTAGTGGTCGGCCTTGTCAATGATCTGTTTGGCAATGGTGACCTTTTTCTCCGAGTCCAGCGGAATGCCGTCCTTGTCACAGGTGAGGCCGAGGACGTTCCAGTCCGTTCCGGCAATAATGGGGAAAATGGTCTCGCATTTGACCCCTTCCTCGTTGACCGAGTTGACCATGCCGGGCCGGCTGGTGGCCCCTTCATCCAGAAGACGCTTGAGCAGCATGACGTCCGGGCTGTCCAGACAGATGGGGGTGTCGGTCTCTTCTTCCATAATGCCTATGAGCCATTTCATGGCATCGTATTCCTGAGCCGGTTCGGTGGACGGTGCACAGTCCAGATAGTCCGGTTTGGCCGGAAGCTGGATCTGGATGCGCTCCCGGATGAGTTTGTCGTCCCGGTTGGCAATGGCCTCTTTAATGGAGGGAATTGCACCGTTGATTTTTTCCGCAATAATAATCATTTTGGCGGAGTCCTCCTTTGTCATTTGATGGTATCTGGTGTCCTGTCCGGAGACCAGTTCGTTTTGTTCAGCCGTCCTTCAGAATGGTCAGAAGGAGGGGCATCAGCATTTTCTTCGCCGGGCGGAGAAAGAACGGCATGATGTCGTTGCAAAGTTTCTCATATCCTTCGGGATACGATAAGTACTTGTTCATATCCGCTGCCTCCTCAATACATTTTATATCCGCTGACAAAGTCGCAGATGGCTTTGAGATTGTCGGACCGGCAGTCGTTCCGGAACGAGAGCATCTTGCCCTCGGACAGGATGAAGCCGCCTTTGCGTCCCAGCTCGTCACAGAGCTTTTTGGTGTACTTGACACACTCTTCCGGCGTGGCGTTGGCCAGAAGCTCCGTGGACAGGCCGCCCATAATGGCGCAGTTCGGGAGCGCCTCCCGGAACTCGAACGGGTCGTCCTGCTCAATGTGGAACGTCAGGGTTCCGGTCGGGTAACGGCGGAAGTGGTCGGCGTACCGGAGGATGGATCCTTCGGCAAAAATGCGGACACTCATGCCGCGCTCGGCGTAGGCATCCAGCAGGTTCTTCAGGCTGGGCCACAGGAACATGTCAAACTGCTTCGGGTTCAGGATATTTTGCGACAAGAGAATAATGGATGCGTCGAAGCAGTATTTGTCCGGTCTGGGGCCGTCGCCCTTCCGGGCTTCGTCAATGAGCGGCTGGATGTGGCGCTCGTCCCACTTCTGGCAGAAGTCCAGAAGAAGGTCCTTGTGCCGGCGGAGCGACACCGAGAGGTCCTTAATGCCGAGCAGGTTGGACTCCAGTTCCTCAATGCCGAACTGGATGGCGCCTTTGGCGGGGTTGTTCGGGGCCAGGGACGGAATGCCGAACTCTTTACCGGAGACACTGCCCATGTGGATGATGAAGTAGGTGTACTTGAGGTACTCTTTGAAGGTCTTCTTCCAGGTCTCGAGATCCTTCTGCGCCCACTCGTCGCCGTACTTCTCCGGCAGGACTTTGGTCCAGATGTACTTGGTCTCGTCGTCCAGGTACTCCATCAGGGTGTCCACCGTGCAGATGGCGTGGTCCTTAATGCCGACGGAGTCGTCCGTGTAGTAGTAATACCCTTCGGACCCGAAGGCCTCCATGACTGTGAACTGGTTCCGGATGCCGACGTCCATGAGGCCGTCGACCGGATAGGTTTCCAGGAAATGGCGGACGACCTGTTCCATGACTTTGAAGTCCGTCAGTGCGCGGGGAAGGCTTTCCCCGGCGTCAAACACTTTCCACGTGACCGCATTGCAGAAATGGGGGATGCGTTCCGTCGGCCGGAAGGCAGCCTGGTCCCGGAACAGCTGGAGCCGTTCTGCTTTGAGGTCCTTCATGTTTTGTTTCTCTTGTCTAGTCATTTTTCTCCTTCTTTTTTTGTTTGTTTTACATCAGCAGAATCATGGCATAGGAGCCCAGCAGAGATTCTACGAATTTCGATGCGAACAGTTTGACAATCAGCAGAGAGAAAGGTTTGAACCGAAAGAACGGAAAGACGGTCACAATGATTTTCCGGACAAATCCGAACATGACTTCGGTCAGGGTCAGCGCATTCTGGGTGTACTTATATTCCGGTAATTGTTCTTTCATGGTGTTCTCCTTTCTCAATAATACAAACCATAACCGTGCACAAATTCATTGACGGCACGGATGTTTTCCGGAGTGGCGTCGGACGGGGACAGCAGCACTTTGTTTCCGGTGCAGAAGACGAACCGCCCGCCGGGGGCCAGCTCATCCACCATCTTTTTGGCGGCGTCAATGCACTCTTCCCGGCTCCCGTTCTTCAGGAGCGGAAGCGGAAGACCCGCCATAATGGAGTTGTTGTCCAGGACGTCCTTGACCATCTTGGGGTCGTCGTGCTCAACGACAAAGGTGACCGAGTTGTCGGGCAGCTGCCGGAGAAGCTCCAGCTTTTCCTGACCCCATTCACCTTCCAGGACCGTCAGCAGATGGCCGCCGTGCTCGTGGATGTGCGTGGCCATGGCCTTGTAGCCCGGCCAATAGAACTCTTCGAACTGCTTCGGGCTCATAAACGGCGGCATGTGGCACGGATTGAAAATCCACGGAAACGTGGTGAATTTAAAGTCATTCCGCAGGATGATGGCGTTCACCAGGTTCTTGAGCAGCCAGGGGACGCCGCCTGCCATACCGCCCATCATGAGGTTGGTCATGTGGGAAAGGTCCATGCTGTAGGGCAGGATGGACTCGGTGGCCGCTTTGACGGAATCTCCGTGACGGCGCAGGTCTCCGACCGTCGGGCGGAACCCGCGAAGGTAGTCAAAGAGGAAGTCGAGCGGCATTTCGGCCGCACCGCCGGTGACAATGGGGGTGTCCTGTTTCTGGAAGACGTATCCGCCGTACAGGAGCGCGCCGGCAAATTTCAGGAACGGGACCAGGGAGGACTTAAACGCCTTCAGCTGTTCTTCGTTGGTGCCGTCCAGCTTCGAGAACTTCCGCGGAGCAAATTCGTCCAGGATCCAGCGGACCGGGTCTTTTGCAATGGCTTCGTAGTCTTCCGGAACCATGGGACAGTACTCTTTGTGCTGCTCCGTAAAGCCGTCGTCCGAAATGAAGAAGACGTCGGAGCCAAGGACCCAGCTGACTTCCCAGGCATGGGCCAGCGTCGGGACATAGGCGGCATCGTAATAGATGTCTTTGTAAATTTTGGCATGTCCGTGAACGTTGGCACGAATGTTGAGGGCGGCGTCTTTCAGCAGAGTGTTGGAGTAGACCAGCGCATAGGTTTCCATGAGTCCGCAGATGGGGACCCGGTCCGGAATGCGTCCCTGGGCAACATCAATCATCCGCTGTTCCCGCTGACGATAAAGATTGGATTTTGACATGTTCATGATCAGCCCCTTTCGACCGCAAGGAGGAGAATTTTAAACAGGGAATTCAACAGTTCAAAGATAATTGTACCTTATTTTCTTAGAAAGAGGAATAGAAAAGATGAAAGCCTCTCCGGCTTTTTGCCGGGGAGGCTGTACAACTGTAACATTCTTATTCACATTCGGAAATTTCCGCGTGGAACTCCTGCAGGGACTTGACCGGTTCGCCTTCGCCCAGCTTCTCGACACGAATGCCGATGGCCGTGGCTTTGGCCGCCGCAATGGTCGTAATATACGGCACGCGGTGCTTGATGGCGTTCTTCCGGAT
>ONLO01000206.1 GCA_900318715.1 uncultured Eubacteriales bacterium
ATACGCGCGCGTTTTATACATTTTGTTGTGAAAATATTCATTTTGTGTTAGAATACATGCATTCTACTGAGCGGAGGTTTCAAGAATATGCAGGAGAACAATTTCTCGTCGGACCTCATTATTTCCGAAGATGTCATTGCCACCATTGCCGCCAGCGCCGCCAAAGACGTGGAGGGCGTGGCCGGCCTCGGCACCCGTCCCGCAGACGTACTCTCGGCGCTGAAGCTGAACTGCGGTGACGCCAAGCACGTCGGCGTCAAGAGCACGGATTTTGACATCCGGGTCCACATGTATGTGAAACTGAACAGCAACGCGAAGATCCAGACGGTCTGCTCGGACGTACAGAAGGCGGTCAAGACGGCCATCCAGAACATGACGGGCAAATATGTGACCCGTGTGGACGTTACGGTGACCGGCGTCGAGCCGTACACCCCGGACCGGAGCCAGCCGGAAATGGCCAATGTGGACCTTCCGGAATGAACCTTGATTTTTGAACACGCATGACACGCGCGGCCTTCCAAAACACAATACCGGGTTTTTGGGAGGCCTTTTTTGGAGGTTTTTATGAACAGAAGCCAGGAGAGAGAACAGGCCTTTGTGGTCCTGTTTGAAAAGGCGTTCCACCCGGAGGAGTCCACGGCGGACCTGCAGGCGCTGGCCATTCAGTCCGGTTTCGTCAGCGAATCGGATTTTGCCACCCGTCTGCTCACCACCACGGAAGAACACCTTGGGGACATTGACGCCGCCATTTCGAAGTATGCCATCGGCTGGTCCCTGGAGCGGATGACCAAGGTGGCACTCTCCATTATGCGGCTTGCCATTGCCGAAATGCTCTATATGGACGACATTCCTCAGGGCGTCTCCATTAACGAAGCGGTGGAGCTGGCCAAAAAATATGCCGGAAAAGAGGACAGCTCGTACATCAACGGCATTCTGGGAAGCATTTCCCGGGCGGAAGAATGAGCCGTTTCCTCGGGCTGGACACCAGCAACTACACGACTTCGGCAGCGGTCTATGACGCCGTTTCGGGAAACGTGGCCCAGGCCAAACAGCTGCTGCCGGTGAAAGAGGGGGAGCGCGGCATCCGCCAGAGCGATGCAGTTTTCCACCACACCCGCCAGCTTCCCGACGTCCTCAGCCGTGCCCTGTCTTCAGCGGGACCGCCGGACTTTGCCGGCATAGGGGTCTCAACAAGGCCCCGCCGCGTGGAGGGCTCGTACATGCCGTGCTTCTGGGTGGGAACGTCCCAGGCACAGGTGCTGTCGGAAGTCCTCGGCATTCCGGTGTACGAGTTTTCGCACCAGGAAGGCCATCTGGCGGCGGCGCTTTACTCGGCCGGCCGGCTGGACCTGGCTGGTCAGGAATTTCTGGCCTTCCACGTCTCGGGCGGCACCACGGAGAGCCTTCTGGCCGGACCCGGCAAGGAGTCTCCGGTGGAGGCCACGCTTGCCGGTACGTCCACGGACCTCAAGGCCGGACAGGCCATTGACCGCATCGGCGTGGCCCTCGGCCTGCCGTTCCCGTGCGGACCGGCGCTGGAACAGCTGGCGCTGCAGTCGGACCGCATATTCCGCGTCCATCCGTCCCTGAACGGGCTGGACTGCAGTCTCTCCGGCGTGGAGAACCAGTGCCGGAAGATGATGGCCGACGGGGAACCGGACGCCGATGTGGCGCTCTACTGCCTGAAGGCGGTCGGCGCGGCGCTGGCCGGAATGGCCAAAGCTTTATTGAACGAATACCCCGGACGTCCGCTGGTCTTCTCCGGCGGAGTCATGTCCAACTCCATCTTAAAGAACGACTTAAACCAGCAATTTGACTGCTTCTTTGCCGAGCCTGCATATTCGGCGGACAACGCCGCCGGTGTGGCCATTCTGGCTGCTTTGGCGGCCGGCAAAGCGCAGCAGAACGGATAAGAACTATGGAAACTCCCACTCCGTCTGCCCTCACGGTGTCGCAGCTCAACCAGTATATCAAAGAGTACCTGGACCACGACTTCGTTCTTCGGAATGTCACTGTGACCGCAGAAATTTCCGAATTCAAACGGCATTACAAATCGGGGCACTGTTACTTCACGCTGAAGGATGACCGCGCCTCCATTTCCTGCGCCATGTTTGCGCAGAACGCGCGCTCGCTGCGGTTCGAACCGGAGCCGGGCATGAAGGTGCTGGTCACCGGAAACGTCTCCATCTACCCGGCGCGCGGCGACCTGCAGCTCTACGTCCGGACCATGCAGCCGGACGGCATCGGGTCTCTGGCGCTGGCCTTCGAACAGCTGAAGGAAAAGCTGCAGAAAGAGGGCCTTTTTGCCGAGGAGTGCAAGAAACCCATTCCGGTCTACCCGCAGCGAATCGGCGTGGTCTCCGCACCGACGGCCGCCGCGTTCCACGACATCTGCAATGTCCTGACGCGCCGTTGGCCCGTGGCGGATATCATCCTGTCTCCGACGCTGGTGCAGGGGGACGCCGCCCCGCCGCAGATTGTGAAAGCCATAGAGGCCATTGACCGCGCCGGCGTGGACGTCATCCTGGTGGCCCGCGGCGGCGGTTCCCTGGAGGACCTCTGGTGCTTCAACGACGAGCGTGTGGCCCGCGCCATCTTCGCGTGTCAGACGCCGGTCATTTCCGGGGTCGGCCATGAGGTGGACTTCACCATTGCCGACTTCGTGGCGGATCTGCGCGCCCCGACGCCTTCGGCGGCCGCAGAGCTCTGCGCACCGGACCGGTTCGACGAGTCCGACCGCATCCTGCAAATGCAGAACCGGATGCGGTTCCTGACCCAGCAGCGCATCAACCAGCAGCGCGCCCGGGTCCTGTTCCTGCAGCAGTCCAATGTCCTGCAGAGCTTCGGCTCTTTGCTGAACGTCAAGCGCATGGACATTGACCGCATGACGGACTCCCTGCAGCACTCCATGCGCCGCAGGATGGATGCCGAACACGGCCGGCTGAACGTAACGGCCGGCAAGCTGGACGCCTTCAGTCCGCTGAAAGTCATTTCCCGCGGGTACGGCGTCGTCCGCAAAGAGGACGGAAACGTCGTGGCCAGCGTGGACGCCGTAACACCCGGCAGCCGCATTGCCGTCACCGTACGGGACGGCAGTCTGGACTGCACCGTAGATACTATTCGAAAAGAGGTACCGTAATGGCGGAAGAGAAAAAACTGACCTACGAAGAAGCCATGATCCGGCTGGAAGCCATTGTCAAGTCTCTGGAACAGGACACCCTGAACCTGGAGGACTCCCTCAAGCTGTTTGAAGAGGGGACCAAACTGGCCGGTTTCTGCAATAAGACCCTGGACGAAGCGGAACTCAAGATTACCAGCCTGAACGACGCTTCGGAAGGAGACGCCGAATGAGCGTTCTGAACGACCGCATGGTGCAGTATGCATCCATGACCGATTCTTATCTGGAACACGTCTTTGCAGAGGCGGAGCCCTCGGTCAAGCAGACCGCGGATGCCATGCGCTACAGTTCCATGATCGGCGGGAAACGGATCCGCCCGGTGCTGACGCTGGAGTTCTGCCGGATCTGCGGCGGAGACCCGGAAACCGCGCTGCCGTTTGCAGCGGCACTGGAAATGATCCACACGTCGTCCCTCATCCACGACGATCTGCCCTGCATGGACAACGACGACTTCCGCCGCGGCAAACCGTCCTGCCACAAGCAGTTCGGGGAGAACTATGCGCTGCTGGCCGGCGACGCCCTCATGGCCGAAGCCTTCCTGACCGCGTCCCGTGCCGCACTGGTGCCGGAGCGCGTCTCGGCCTGTCTCCAGTCCCTGGCGTACCGCACCGGCATTCACGGCATGCTCGGCGGCCAGACGCTGGACGAAGAGAACGAGACCCTGCCCGCCATGACGGCGGAGCGGCTCTTTGAAACCGACCTGCTCAAGACCGGCGCCCTCATCCAGTGCGGCTGTGAAATGGGCTGCCTGGCGGCCGGCGCTTCGGCGGAACAGGCTGCGGCCGCCGCCGAATTCGGCAAGGCCCTTGGCCTGGCGTTCCAGATTACGGATGACATCCTGGATGTCACCGGAAACCCGGAACTCCTCGGCAAAGCCACCGGCTCCGACGCGGCAGCCGGCAAAGCCACCTATGTCACTTTACTCGGTCTGGAAGGAGCACAGGAACAGGCGGCCGCCTACACACAGCAGGCGCTGTCCGCACTGGACGCGTTCGAAGACACCGGGTTTCTCCGGGAATTCACGTCCATGCTCCTTGAACGGGACCACTGAGTGTTGCGCGCTCAACAAATGCGCTGCTATTTCAACCACGACAAATGGAGATAACCAGAATTATGGAAATCAAACTTTTGAATACCATTACCAATCCTGCGGACGTCAAAGCCCTGTCGGAAGAGGACCTCATCCGGCTGGCGGCGGAAGTCCGCGAAACCCTGGTCCACACCACGGCGCAGACCGGCGGCCACCTGGCCTCCAACCTGGGCGCGGTGGAACTGACCATTGCCCTGCACAAAGTGTTCGAGAGCCCGAAGGACTCGTTCATCTGGGACGTCGGACACCAGGTGTATACGCATAAACTCCTCACAGGGCGCTATGAGGCGTTTTCCACGCTCCGTCAGAACGGAGGCCTTTCCGGCTTCCCAAACCCGGAGGAGAGCGCACACGACGTCTTTGCGGCCGGCCACAGCGGTACGTCCGTTGCCGCCGGATACGGCCTGTCGGTCGGCAAGAACCTTCACGGCGACCGCTCCCATACCGTAGCGGTCATCGGCGACGGCTCCTTTACCGGCGGCCTGGTCTATGAGGCCCTCAACAACGCGGGCCACAGCAAGACGCACTTCATTGTCGTCCTCAACGACAACGAAATGTCCATTTCTCCGAACGTCGGTTCTCTGGCCGGTTACCTGACCCGGATCCGCACGAACCCGGCGTACTACGAACTCAAAGACGACGTCCGGGACTTCCTGCACAGGGTGCCCGTTGTCGGCGACAAGTCCGTGGACCTCATTATCCGCACCAAGAAGGAACTGAAAGACCGTCTCTACGGCAGTAACATGTTCGAGGACCTGGGCTTTACCTACATGGGCCCGGTGGACGGACATGACATCCACGAACTCTGCA
>ONLO01000069.1 GCA_900318715.1 uncultured Eubacteriales bacterium
CTCATCGGTCGTCTGCATGGCGTCCCGGAGGCCATCGGCCATGGCCGGGAGGGACATGCCGTCCGGATCCTGGACGGAAAGCTGCTCCGCCTTCTCCCAGTCCTGCCGCTGTACGGCCCGGAAATAGTCCTGGACCGCCCGCTGCGGGCTGGCGCTCAGCCGGTATCCAAGGACGCCGGCAAGAATGGCCAGTGCACAGAAGAGCGCGGTCACCGGAATGAACAGGTTCCGCTCGCGAAGGGGTTTCTTCGCCTTATCCGCTGCAGCGGTTTTTTCCAGAGGTGCGGCAAGGTCCACGACCTCGGCCTCTTCGGGAACAGCCGCTTCGAGGGCAGCGTCCGCGGAGGCAGCGCTCTGTTTCCGGGCGTTACGCTCGGCAGCAACGTCTTCCAGGACGCCGTCGTCAAAGACCGGTTCTTCCGGGGACTCGTTCGGAGACGCATCCGGGCCGGCCGCTCGGGACGGGGAAAAGTCCGTAGCAATGCGGATGCCGCAGTGCTGGCAGAACTTGGCGCCGTAGGGAATTTCTTTTCCGCAGCTGGGACATTTCATAGCCGGTTCCCTCCTTACAAAGAGAAAGCTGACGGGTAGGTCGTGCAGTACGCTGACAGGTCAAATAAACAAAATACTGAACAGGGTCCAGATGGTAATTTCCATGGCAATGAGGACGTTCTTGTCCGTGTTGCTGAGGCCGCTGTCATTCTTCTTACACTCGTCTCCGCAAACCCGGTTGTGGTTGCCGCAGACCAGCATGGCCGCGTGCATGAGCCGGACGGTCTTGCTGTACCGCGGAATGAGACCTTTGTAGTTCGGCTGCTCTGCCAGGAAGGCGTCCGCCTGGGTAATCTGATCCGCCACAACGGACAGGTCCTCCGGCAGGCAGGCGGCCAGGCCCAGCATGGGAATCTGATACTCCCGGCCGTACTTGCAGCCGCGGGCGTTCAGGCTGTCGTAAAGGTCCAGGAACCGCTGGGAGCTCTCTTCGGGTTCCAGACCGGAGAGCGCCAGGACGCGGGCAAGCGCCAGCAGGCTCTGCGGGTCCATCTTCGTCTTCTTGACGAGCGAGTAAATAAGGTCGGACCGGCACGGAATTTCCGAGACGTCCTTGCCGGATTTGGCCAGGATGACCGCGTAGACAATGTCTCCGCCGGAGCTCAGGAGCTTATGGCGCTTCTTGATGCTGTCATAGATGTCCTTCGACCGCGCCGCAATGTCTTCCCATTCGGACCGGTCCGAATCCGTCAGAACAATGGCGGCCAGGGACACGTAGTCCGGCGCGGGCGGGAAATACTTGTGCAGCAGGTTCCGGGCGTCCATGAGCTCGTCCATGCGCTTCTCCGGGTCATTGCTCAGCGCAAGCTGGGTGACGACCATGAGAGCGGACAGCCCGCTGAAGTCCGAGAACAGTCCGGCCCGTTTAACGAGCAGTTTGTCACAGCGCTTGAGTTCGTCGTAGTCCGGCATGACGCCGTGCTCCACGAACTGTTCCGCACAGATGGGGAACACAAAGCGGCTGAGAAGCGGCTCCACTTTGGCAATGGTCGTCTGGGCACGGATGAAATCTTCGCAAAACTGCCTGAGATGCTCGTCCATAATGAATCTCCCTTTGGCTCAAAAAAATCTATATATAGTAGAAATATACCTTATTACGTGACTCATTCTACAACGTAGGGCTGGTGGTGTCAAATAGAGACGTGCATCGCATAAGAGCGATTTAGCACTCTCAAAAAGAAAGTGCTAAATGTTAACAAAATGTTCACACATTCCAAAAATGAATGGATATAATAGAGTTGTCAGGAGGAACAAGTACCTCCTCCCTACCCAAAATATTTTAGTTATTGGAGGCTTATCTATGTTTAGAAACAACTGGCTGTCTGTCATGGATCCGTTCGACGCTATGGATACGTTCGACCGTTCCTTTTTCAGCAATCCGTTCTTCACGGAAAAGTCGTCCGGTGACTTTGGCTTCGGAACCGATCTCACCGACGAAGGTGATGCATACAAACTCACCGCCGACCTTCCCGGCTTCAACAAGGAAGACATCCATCTGGACCTGAGCAACGACGTACTGACCATTTCCGCCGAACGTCATTCCGAAGCGGAAGACAAGGACAAGAAAGGCAAGTACATCCGCCGCGAGCGCAGCTACGGCTGTTACAAGAGAAGCATTTCGCTCGGCGACGTGGACCAGAGCAACATTAGTGCCAAATACGAAAACGGCGTTCTCACCCTGACCATGCCTAAGAAGGCACCGGAACTTCCGGAAGCCAAACGCATTGAAATTGAATAATCCTTACTTTCCCTAATATTCTCCTTTCCCAAAACACACAAAATGAAAAAGCAGCAGGCTTTTGCCTGCTGCTTTTTCATTGTTTCCCCTATTTGAATTCTCCTATTGAATTCAGCAAAAACATGCTAGGAGC
>ONLO01000064.1 GCA_900318715.1 uncultured Eubacteriales bacterium
CCGAGTTCCCGGAGCAGCACTTTCTGCCGCGCCTGGTTCTTCCGGTTCTCATTGGCCAGGGACCGGATTTCGGCGGCCGCATCTTTGCCGAGGCCAATGGCCTGGACGGCGCGCAGACCCGCCGACGCAATGTCCGCGTTGAGCTTCTTCAGCTCCGGTGACACGGTCTCCAGTTCCATCCGGCGGCGTTCGGCCTCCGCTTCCGCGTCCTCCCGCCGTTTGTTGATGAGGTCCTGTGCCTGTCTGAAGTTGTTTGGCATACCTGTTCCCTCACTTCCGGTTCTTCGGTTCGTACTTGACGGGACCCTGCGCCTTGCGGCGGTATTCGCCGGCGTCGTACGACGCGTTCTTCGGCGCGGCGGCTTTCGTTCCGGAAGCCTTGTTCCGGCCCGCCCGGTTTTTGGCATCCTGCAGCACGTCCGCCGGCTTCTTCAGCCCTTCGTCGTGCCAGCGTGTCAGGATGGAGTCCCAGTATTTGTAACTGACTTTGTCAATCTGGTTGATCATTTCTTCGTAGGCATAGTGGATGAGTTCCAGGGACTGCTTGTTCCCCTCTCTCCACTTGCGGACGTATGCCGCCCGCGCCTCCGTGTACCGCGGCTTGTCCCGCGTAAAAGAGTTCTCGAACTCTTTCCAGAGCTTGTCGGTGCGCTCCATCTGTTCGAGTTTTCCCATGGCCTGCTCCAGAGAGTCAATGCCGTCCGCCGCCCAGTTCCGGCCCACTGCAACAATGTACGACATGTTGGCCTTGCCGTGTGCGGCAGCGTATTCAATAATGGTCAGGATGACCTCCGGCGGCAGGCCGTAGTCGTCCACCATCATGAGGAGCTTGGCCTGGTTGCTGTAGCCGATGGTCCGGCCGAGTTTGGCCTGCGCCTCCTGGAAGAGTCCGCAGATTTCCGCGCTCTCCTTTGTCCGGGCCGCCACCTCTTCGTACGAGGGCACGGTCTCCGGGAGGTCCGCCACGGATTTGGACGGCCGGTCTTTCTGGCCGGAAACCGCCGGGGCTGCCGGGGCCGTCTTGAGCGGGGCCGCCGGGGCGCCGTCCCGGGTCAGGAACCCGGTCTCCACCCAGTACTGGGCGGCGTCCTTGACGTCCGGCACCGAAAGCCCGGTGCCGGCGGAGACGGCCTCCTCCGAAAGGGGTTCCCCTCCGTGCCGGAGCATGAAGAGCAGGACTTTGAGCTGCTGTCCGCCGGCGCGGCGAAGGTGTTCGTCGACCACGGCTGCCGGCAGCACGAATGCCGCCGATGCATAGACGGCCGGATTCACTTTTAAGGCCATGGCGCAACTTCCTTCCTTGCTCTTTTTCCTGTATAATATGCTTCAGATATCAAACGGGCTGTGGAACCCATTTTAGCAGAACGGCCCCTAATTGTCTATTGACTCCCGAAAGGAATTGACCGCCCGGAATGATTACCAAAAACCAGGAGTTCGAACTGCGCATTACCGACATGAGCGCCGAGGGCTCCGGCATTGGACACCACGACGGGGAGGCTGTGTTTGTCCCCCATACCGCCGTGGGCGATTTGATCCTCTGCCATATTGTCAAAACCAAAAAAACCTACGCCTTCGGCAAAGCCCTGGACATTCTGGAGCCGTCGGCGGACCGCATAGAGCCGGACTGTGACGTCTCGTCGCAGTGCGGCGGCTGCTGTTACCGCCACATGACCTACGAAGCGGAGCTGCGGGTCAAGCAGAAGCGCGTGGAAGATGCCATGCAGCGCCTTGCGCGCATTGACACGGACGTGCTGCCCATCCTCGGGAGTGAAAAGCAGGTCTCGTACCGCAACAAGGCGCAGTACCCGGTCCAGGCCGGCGGCGCCAAAGGCCTGCAGATCGGCTTCTACGGCCTGCACAGCCACCGCATTGTGCCGTGCATGGACTGCCTGCTGCAGCCCGCCCTGTTCTACGACGTCCTGACCATTCTCCGGGACTGGATCCTGCGGTACAAAATTCCCATTTACGACGAGCAGCGGCACAAAGGCCTCCTGCGGCACATCTACCTGCGCCGCGGCGCGCACACCGGCGAGCTCATGGTCTGCCTGGTCATCAACGGCACCAACGTGCCGCACGCGTTCCAGCTGACCGAGACCCTGAAGGCGGACCTTCCGGATTTCAAGACGCTGGTCGTCAACTACAACACCGCCGACACGAACGTCATCCTCGGCGAGGACTGTGAGACCCTGTACGGGGACGGTTTCATCCGGGACACCATGCTCGGCATCTCGTTCCGCGTGTCGCCTCTGTCGTTCTACCAGGTCAACACTCCGCAGGCGGAGCGCCTTTACCAGATTGCGGCGGACTTTGCGCAGCTGACGCCGGAGGACACGCTTCTGGACCTTTACTGCGGCATCGGCACCATCGGCCTCACCATGGCGGACAAGGTCCGGCAGGTCTATGGCGTCGAGGTCATTCCGGACGCGGTCCTGGACGCAAAGCGGAACGCCAAGGAAAACGACATTGAAAACGCGGAGTTCTTCTGCGGAGATGCAGCGGCCGCCGCAGTCCGGCTCCGGTCCAAGGGCATTCAGCCCGACGTCATTGTCGTGGACCCGCCCCGCAAGGGCCTGGACCCCGTCCTCATCGGCACCATTGCCGACATGGCCCCCTCCCGTGTCGTCTACGTCTCCTGTGACCCCGGCACGCTGGCGCGGGACTGTGCCCGCTTTGCCGAACAGGGCTATATCGCCCGGAAGATCCAGCCCGTCGACCTCTTCCCCCGCACCGCTCACGTGGAAACGGTCGTATTGATGACAAAGTGAGAAAACAGTTTGAGGCAGCAACATGGCTTTTGATTTTAAAAAAGAGTACAAAGAGTCTACATGCCAAAAAACAGGCCGTCCATTGTGACAGTTCCGAGTATGAACTATAATGCGGTTCGTGGTCATGGTGACCCGAACGCGGAGGACAGAGCGTACAAGCAGGCTATCGGCCTGCTCTATGGCATTGCCTTCACAATCAAAATGAGTAAAAAAGGCAACCATCAAATCGACGGATATTTCGACTATGTTGTGCCTCCGCTGAGTGGATCTCCGTCATTCGTCTGCCCGATCAAAAGAAAGTGACAAAGAGAACATGGACTATATCAGAGTGACAAAAGACAATCTGGAGAGTGAACATATTTGCTGCGCCATTTCCAACAACAAAGACATCCAGGTTTCTTCCAAGAAGGCGTGGCTTGCAGATCGGTTCGACGATGGACTCGTGTTTCTGAAGAGCACGGAGCGCGGAAAATGCTTCATAGAATATCTCCCTGCGGAAAACGCGTGGAATCCGATTGACGCAGACGGATATATGTATATCGACTGTCTTTGGGTCTCCGGTTCGTTCAAGGGACACGGATATTCCAACGATCTGCTTGGTGCCTGTGTCCGGGACAGCAAAGAAAAAGGAAAAAAGGGACTGTGTATCCTTTCTTCCGCTAAGAAAAAACCATTTCTTGCCGATCCGAAGTTTCTGAAACACAAAGGTTTTACGGTGTGTGACGAGGCGGACAACGGTATCCAGCTTTGGTACCTGCCCTTTTCTGCCAATGCGGAGAAACCGAAGTTTAAAGAATGTGCCAGACATCCGCATATTGATGAAGAGGGTTATGTTCTGTATTACACAAGCCAGTGCCCGTTTAACGCGAAGTACGTCCCCATTGTGGAACAGACGGCTGTCGAACAGGATATCCCGTTCCGGGCAGTTCATATTGAAAACCGGGAACAGGCACAGAATGCTCCTACACCAATTACGACATATGCTCTGTTTCATAATGGTGAATACCTTACGAATGAGCAGATGAACGATAAACGGTTTTTGAAATTGATTGGGAGATAACGCCGGCCTTGTGGATGCCCAGGAAGGAGCCGTCATGAAAACAGTAGAATACGGAAAAGAGAATAAGGACGTTGTTGTTCTGCTTCATGGCGGAGGACTATCCTGGTGGAACTACAGGGCGGAAGCAGAAATGCTTGCGGACCGCTACCATGTGGTGCTGCCGGTACTGGACGGACACGCAGACAGTGACGCGGATTTTGTCAGCATTGAAGAAAATGCACGCCGTATTATTTCGTTGATTGACCGCGAATACGGCGGCTCGGTTCTGCTGATTGGAGGGCTGTCGCTCGGTGCGCAGATTCTGGTGGAGATCCTGTCACAGAGAGCCGGCATCTGCCGGTTTGCGGTCATTGAGAGCGCATCGGTCATTCCTTCCAAACTGACAAACATGCTGATTGGGCCCACTTTTGCGTCGAGTTACGGACTGATCAAAATGAAATGGTTTGCAAAGATACAATTCAAATATCTTCGCATGCGAAATGACTTGTTTGAGGATTATTACCGGGATACCGCAAAAATTACCAAGAGCAATATGATTGCCTTTCTTAAAGCCAACACGGTCTATAGAATTAAGCCTGCGCTGAAAAACAGCCAGGCTCAGATCCGTGTGGTTGTCGGCGGAAAAGAACAGAGACCCATGATCCGTTCTGCAAAGAAATTGCACAAAATACTTCCGGGCAGCCGCCTTGAAATCAAAGAGGGTCTGTACCACGGAGAATACTCCATCAATGACCCGGAGCAGTATGCGGAGGATCTTCGGAAGATGACAAACGGATATGAAGGAACAGATTGAACGAATCAAAAAGTATGAGGACCTGATGCAGGAAGCGGAAGCCGCTCTGAAAACGGGGCGGAACAGCAAGCGCTTCCGGCAGGTCGTAAGAGAACTCGAAGCGTATTACGCGAGCAATGAGTGGAAAGAGGATTTTGCTGCCGAGGAAGAAGGCAGGCTCCCCCAAACCTTGAAACGCGGTGTGCTCTCCGAGGACGGTCTTTACAATTTACTGGAACTCTGCCGGGAACGAATGGAAGAACGGGAAACGGGCGTGAAAAAGACGTTCGTTGCCGTCGCGGTTTTGTTCCTGCTTCTCACCGTGCTGTTCAGTTTGATTTTTGATTGGACCGGAAGCAGTGCGGTATTCGTCTGTGCAGTAACGTTCGGAACCATTGCATATCATTTTGTCATGCGACTTTGTGTGGGCGGAGCGTTTCAGAAACTCATGAACAATGAAGCGGATTACCGTAAAAAATGGTATCAGCAAAAATCGTGGGAAAAACCGCTGTACCGAACGCTCAAGGTCCGAAAATGGAAGAATAAAGCACCCTCTTTTGAACCGGATCGGTTTGACCCGGAAAAACACAGCCTCCATGAAATTGCTCAGGCTATGTGTCAGGCAGAGTTGGTTCACGAGACCAATATGTTACTCAGCTTTGTTCCGGTTGCCGCGGCCATTTGGGTCGGCGCGCTGCCGGTCTTTCTCATAACATCTGTTTTGGCGGCGTGTCTTGATCTTGTCTTTGTCATCATACAAAGATATAACCGCCCGAGAGTAATAAAGCTGATGGAACGAAAAAAACAACAGAGGTGGAATGATGTCCATTACCATTAATATCCGATATACCGGAGAAAACGGGAATGCCCGCATGTTTGCCGAGGAGATGGAGAGGACCGGAACGGCCGATGCAATAAGGGCAGAAGCCGGAAACATCCGGTATGAGTACTATTTCCCCATGAACCATCCGGAGACGGTTTTGCTCATTGATGCATGGGAGGACCAGAACGCACTTGATATCCATCATGCCTCTCCCATGATGGCCGCCATTGCGGCACTTCGGGAAAAGTATGATCTGCATATGACCGTGGAACGGTTCATCAGCGCCGAGGAAAACGCCGCCGATGAAGCGTTCATACGAAATTGACATTTTTGCATTTTTGCTTAAAATTAAATTAAATCTTTTAATTTATAAACGTTGTTTGAGAAAGAAACTGCAACAATGACAAAGAAACTCATCAGCATCATCATGGCACTACAGGTACAGAGCTTCCTGCGCGGCATTGCGGACAGTGTGGACACCACCGGCGCCGGCAGCAACGTTTCCCAGGCCGTGAAGGATTCCGTCAATACGGCAGCAGATAACATGGATACTTCCAACCGGATCCAAGAGCAGACCACCGCCGTTCAAAAACAGGTCAAAGAGAGCATCTTATCCATTGCAAAGAATGCCGCCAAAAAACTGGTGAGTCAGCTCAAGAGTTCGGTCGGCTGGTTTGTTAAGATGGCAACCAAATAATTGGTAACCGGTACAAATAATTCAGCAAGAGGAAGCTGCGGCTTCCTCTTGTTCTTTGAAAGGAGTAAAATGAAACCGAAAAGGGAGATGATTCCGACTTGAACACAAATTATTGGAGTCAAAAACGCAAGGTTGGTCTGACCGCTCTCGGGCTGGCGCTGGTCATGATTGCCGTTGCTCTGGCCGTCATTCTGACCATGGGCCGGACCGCAACCGTCGCATTCAATGTGACCGGTTTACTGGCCGAGGAACCGGACCGGACCGCGGAGGATTTCGACATAACCCTGGAGCAGGACCAGCCGGTCGTACGGGAAACCGGCCGGAAGCTGGACGGCAGCACGCTGAAAGTTTCGTATGCCTCCGGGCGTCCGGGCAAGACTTTTGTATCGCTCGACATTGGCCCCGGGATTATGGAAGGACATACCCTGATGGTCTTCCGGTCCGGTATCATTACGCAAGATTCCCTCTTCGGCCGCTGCCGGGGTGACCGGATCATTCCCGTTCTTCTGGCGCTCTATCTGTCCTTCGTACTGTTCCTCTTCCTCCGCTCCTATCGAAGTGGCATGAAAGAGTGCCTGTACCAGTACAAAAACATTGCCTTTCTCGGCGTCAGCATTTATCTCTTCTTCCTGGTCCTTCACCAGCTGAGTCAGATTCCTCATTACGGCGGACCGGGGAGTACCATAACCAATTTCATCTCGGGCTTTAAAACATTTGCCGTTGTAACCTTCCCCATTGCCCTCGTGGTTGCCGTTCTGGTCACCATCAGCAACCTTGTTCTGGTGAAGAATGAGGGCCGCAGTCTCCGCAACCTGCTGGGTGTCTTTCTTGGCCTTCTGGTCATAGCCGGTGTCCTGCTGCCGGAATTACTCAGCTACAAACTTCAGACGACCAGTTCCTTCATCAACGTCCACAACATGAACGGCCCCTGGCTCTACCTGGAGACCTTTGTGGAGACCCTGATTTCCCAGCTGGTCGTCTACGGCGAGTGCCTGCTGGCTGCTACCATTATTATTGCCCTGAAGGCGGCCCGGCGCATTCCGGCGTTTGACAAGGACTACATTGCCATCCTCGGGTGCAAATTCCGGGACGACGGAACGCTGACCCCACTCCTGCGTTCCCGGGTGGACCGCGCCATAGAGTTCGCCCGGATGCAGAAGGAAGCCACCGGCAAGGAACTCCTCTTTGTCCCCTCCGGCGGACAGGGTCCGGATGAAGTCTGCCCGGAGGCGGAGGCAATGAAGCGCTATATGGTCCAGCAGGGCATACCGGAAGACCAGATCATTCTGGAAGACCAGTCCCGCAACACCTATGAGAACGTCCAATTCACCCGCAGGCTGATGGAGGATAAGATTCCCGGCGGAAAGATGGCGTTTTCCACCACGAATTACCATGTCCTGCGCAGCGGCGCCTACGCCTGGAAGCAGGGCATTCCGAGCGAGGGCATCGGCGCCCCGACCAAGGCCTACTACTGGATCAATGCGTTCATCCGGGAATTCATTGCCTCCACGGAAGCGGCCAAGAAACAGCACCTCTTTGTATTTGCCCTTATTACGCTGGCCTCCGTTCTTTCTATTGTGTTCTTTTACTTCAACAATAATTTATAAAGCAGAAAGGGAATGACCGTGAACAACGAACGTCTGGAATACTTACAGATCCTCCGCTCCCTCGGCGGGGACCCGGCCGGCAAACAAGCCGCCGTGAAATACGTGGAAGACTCCGACTGTTACATCTACGGCCGGCCGGCGCCGTTCGCCTTTGTGCCGGCGTTCTACACCGCCGGAGAACTGGAGTTTATGCGCAGCATTGTCACAACGACGCACCGCATTCTAGGCAAGGTCATCCGGCAGTATGTGGCGGATGCAGAGTACCGGAAACTGTTCCACTTCCCGGCGGACGTGGAGCGCCTCGTCCTGCTGCCGTGCAACTATGAGGAGCCGCTCCCCATTGCCCGTTTCGACTTCTTCCTGAACGAGGAGGACCGCTCCTTCAAGTTCTGCGAATTCAACGCCGACGGCGCGGCTGCCATGTCCCGGACCCAGATTGGCTGCGAGGCCGTGGAGCAGTCGGACACGTTCCGGGAATTCGCCCGGCGCCATAAGGTCCGTTCGTTCGAGTACTTTGACACCTGGGCTTCCGAGTTCTTAAAGACCTACCACAGTGACAAGAACGCGGAAGAAAACCCCAATGTGCTCATTACCGACTTTGCCGACGCCGTCACCATGAGTGACATTACCCGTTATCTGAAGTCGTTTGAAAAGCTGGGTGTGTACGCCCGCTTCGTGGACATCCGCAAGCTGGCCTTCGACGGCGAGCACCTGACTGACCCCGCAGACGGGACGGCCTTCCACGCGGTCTACCGCCGCGCCGTCACCAGCGACATTGCCAAACACGTCTCGGAGTGCCAGGCGCTCATTGATGCCGTAGCCGCTGAAAAAGCCGTCATTGTCGGGCACTTCCGGACCACGGTGGTCCACTCCAAGATGATCGGCGTGGCGCTCCTGGACGAGCAGACCAAAGCCTTCCTGACCGAAGACGAGTGGCTGTTCGTGCAGAACCACATCCTGCCGACCTACCGGTTCCGCTCCGACAACCCGGCCATTTCCGTGGAGGAGATTGCCCGGGACAAGGACGCCTGGATCCTGAAGCCGGAGGACGACTACGACTCCCACGGCGTCTTCGCCGGCAAGGACCACACACCGGAGGAGTGGGAAAAACTGACCCGGGATTATCTGGACCGCGGCTACGTGGCCATGGTGTTCTTCACGCCGTGCAAAGCCGAAACTGCTCTGCCCTATAGCAATGACGGGGACTGCGGCATTGTGGACTGGTACTCCATGACTGGCACATTCTCGTTCAACGGAACCCACTACGGCTTTTTCAACCGAATGGGCGCCGAGGGTGTCATCTCCGAGAGCCACGGCGGGGTCAGCATCCCCGCTTATGAGGTGCTTTCATGATTGCCTGTGTCGGCCCGGCCATTGTGGACGTCCTCGTCCGCGGGTTTGACCTGCAGGCGCGGGCGCAGGGATGTTATTTCGCCGAGTCGGCGGAACTGGTCCCGGGCGGCGACGCCGTCAATTATGCCGTGTGCCTGCAGAAACTCGGCAAAGAGGCCCGCATTGTCTGCTTCACCGGGGAAGACCCGGCCGCAAAGGTCCTGAAGGACCATCTGGAACGCTGCGGGGCAGATACAAGCTGCATGACCCGCCTGGAAAGCGTCCCCACCCCGGTCACCGTCATTTTTCTGAAGGAAGACGGCCAGCGGAACTCCATGATGACCCGGGCGCACCAGTTCAACTTTCACCCGGAGGCGGACCTGTCCTGGATGGACGGGGCTGAAGCAGTCGTCCTCGCCTCCCTCTTCCGGGCACCGTTCCTGGACCCGGATGCGGTGAAGACCATTGTTACGGAGGCCAAACGGAGAGACCTCCCGGTCTATGCCGACACGAAACTCCCGAACGCCGGCAGGATGGGCCTTGAGGACCTGAAGGACGTCCTGCCTCTCATGGACGGCATCTTCCCGAATGAAGCGGAAGCGGCGTACTTCACCGGCCAGACGGAACCCGAAGCCATGGCGGACGGGTTCCTGTCTTACGGCGTCGGCAGTGTCATCATCAAGCTCGGGGCAGACGGCTGCCTGTACAAGAGTGCCGCGGAAACCATCCGGCTGCCCGGACTGCCCGCAAAGGCCGTGGACACCACCGGCGCCGGTGACAACTTTGCCGCCGGGTTTATTGCCCTGCGCAGCGAGGGCCGGAGCGTGGACGAGGCCCTGCGGTTTGCCAATGCGGCCGGTGCCCTCTGCACCACTGCCTATGGCGCCACAACGGCCCTGCAGGACCGTGACCAGGTCCGGAAATTTCCGAACCGGTGACAGAGCCCGCCACCAATTCAACAAAAGAACCGCCTCACCGAAGTGAGGCGGTTTTTTCGGTCTTTGCGACCGCTTAATTCAGTTCTTTCCGGAGACGGACTTCACAGGCGTCATGGCCGGTGGCACCGAGGGCGTCGGTCACGCGCCGGAACCCGTACTTCTCATAAAACGCCTGTGCCCGGTCCATGGACTCCAGCGTCTCCAGATAACAGTACCGGTACTGTTCGGCCGCATAGGCCAGCGCCGTGTCCATCAGCTGCTGCGCCGCGCCGGTGCCGCGCACCGCCGGAATGCAGTACATCTTCTGCAGTTCACAGGTCTCCGGCACCCCGGGCAGGGGCCCGATGCCGACCCCGCCGACGACGGTGCCAGTCGGGTCTTCGGCCACCCAATAGGCAGCTGAATCGCCTACATAAATTTCCGAAAACCGTCCCAGATCCGGGTCCATCCAGGCGGTCCCTTCATGGTTCCCGCCGTACTCAATGAGGCAGTCCCGGATAATCTTCTCTATGCGCTTGTTGTCGGCGGCCGCAATGCGCCGGATGGTGTAGTTCATGGCAATTCCTGTTCCCGGCTGTGTCAGTTGTCCGACAGCTTGTAGCCGTTCTTCATGTGTTCGCTGGCGGTGAGCAGGACCTTGTTCAGGGTGTCAATAGTCTGCTCCTTCGCCATTTTGCAGAGGGCCTCGTTGGCCTCTTCCCGCAGGGCTTCGCCGTCGGCCTTTTTGGCGGCCGCAATCTTCCGGTCGTATTCCAGCAGCAGCCGGCGGCTCTCGTTCGCCACGGCGTTGTGGTACCGGTCAATGTGCTGCATGCAGTCCGCGTAGCACGGGTCGGCCAGCGCGCCGATGAGGCGGCTGCCCCAGTAGAAGTCCTCCGTGGACGTGTCGGTCGTCACCTTCGAGAGGTATGCCGGCAGTTTCGAGACGTTGGTGTAGACCGGGACCATTGCCGCAAACGTGGTGGAACCGTAGCAAATCCACTCGACCCCTTTGATGGTGTCCGGCACGCCGCTGCGGATCTGGCAGATGGCCGTAACGCCCGTGCGGTTGATGCCAATGGAGCGGTACATGCCGCGCTTGCCGGTGTCGTGGCTCTTGTAGGGGTCGTAGTCCGTGCCCTGATAATGGGAGGACAGAATGGCCTTGACGTCTTCCGCTGCCAGCTTGCGCTCCGGGACCAGGGCCCACGGGAGGTCGTCGCTCTCCGGGCCGAAGTCCGCGTCCGGACCGTCCCAGTTATACGTGTGCGGGGCCAGATACCGGCCCATGTACCACGCGCGCGGCGTGTTGTAGATGTGGTCCATGTCGTCATGCGAGCCGAAGATGTCCCGCGGGTTCTGCTTGCCGTCCTGGTTTAAGTCCAGCCGGTTTTCCGCAATGAACTCCCGCAGGTCGGCGGAGCACAGGTGCGCCTTCTGTTTGCCGAAGGCGTCGTTCCAGTCAAAGCCGTCCATGCCGAACTGGTTCGGGGCCACCACGACCCTGTCGTCCGGCACTTTGCGCGCCATCCAGTGGTGACCGCCGATGGTCTCCATCCACCAGATTTCGTTCTCGTCATTGAACGCAATGCCGTTGGACTCGTACGTGCCGTACTCCTCGAGCAGGGCGGCCAGCCGCAGGACGCCTTCGCGTGCGCTGCGGATATAGGGCAGCACCAGCACGACGATGTCTTCTTCGCCTATGCCGCCGATGGTGTCTTTTTCCCGGCGCGATTTGGCTTTCTTGTATTCCACCAAGGGGTCCGCTCCAAGCACACGGGCATTGGAGGTAATGGTCTCCGTGGCGGTCATGCCGACATTGGCTTCGTTGATGCCGCAGGCGGCCCAGATGCCGTTCTTCTTGTCCACGCTGGGGCTGGCGGTGTACCGCATGGGGTCGTCCGGCAGCGGTATTTCCACGTGGGACAGCACGCTCTTGTACTTGCGCGGCTGCTTCTTCGGCTCCACGACCACGGTCTTCTTAATGTCAAAGTGGCCGTCGTCCGTCCGGGCAATCATGGTGGAGCCGTCGTTGCTGGCTAGTTTTCCGACTAACAGGGTGGTGCAAGGCATGGGTCATGCCCTCCTTCTAAATGAAGTAAAAAGTTCCTTTCCCAATGTAACACAAGTCCGGGCCAAAGAGAAGTGCCCGCGGCATTTTGTGTTTTTTCGGAAATGGTGTAGAATAGTCTGGATTATTTTAACAGTAAATAATTTTATATTAATAGGCGTGACATAACATGGCGGGAATCAAATCGCAAAAACAATACGAAAAGATGACGGAGACCCCGGTGGCAAAACTGGTGGTCTCGCTCGGCATACCCACCACCATCATCATGATGATTACCATGCTCTACAACATGGTGGACACCGCCTTCGTCGGCACGCTCGGGACCTCGGCCTCCGGCGCCACCGGCATTGTCTTCGGGTACATGGCGGTCCTGCAGGCCACCGGGTTCCTCTTCGGCCACGGCGCCGGCGCCATTGTGTCCCGGCTGCTCGGCGAAAAGCGGCCGGACGACGCCAGCCGGATTGCCTCCACCGGGTTTGCCGCCGCATTCCTCATGGGTCTTCTGGTCAGCATCCTGACGCTGCTGTTCATGAACCCCCTGCTCCGCCTGCTCGGCAGCACCGAAACCATTCTGCCGTATGCACGGAGTTACTGCCGGTTCATTGCTCTCGGGGCGCCGTTCATCATGGGCGCATTCGTCCTCAACACCTTGTTGCGCTATGAGGGGCTTGCCACGAAAGCCATGATCGGCATGGTCACGGGCGGCATCCTCAACATTGGGCTGGACGCCCTCCTCATCTTCGGCCTCCATATGGGGACCGGCGGGGCCGGACTGGCCACCGCGCTGTCCCAGATGTGCAGCTTCTTCATCCTGCTCTACATGTTCTTAAGCGGCCAGGCGCAGTGCCGCCTTTCCGTGCGGAACATTTCCCGCCGCGCGCACGACCTTCTGGAAATTATCAGCGTTGGGTTTCCGAGTCTGGTCCGGCAGGCGCTCGGCAGCCTCTCCACCATTGTCCTCAACAACCTGGCCGGCCACTACGGGGACGCCGCCATTGCCGGCATGGCCATCTGCGGGCGGGTCGTCATGTTCCTGTTCGCCTTCTGCCTCGGCATGGGCCAGGGATATCAGCCGGTCTGCAGCTTCAACTACGGCGCCAAAAAGTACCAGCGCGTGCGGGACGCCTACAAAACCATCATTGCCATTACCACGGTGCTCCTGGCGGCCCTGGCAGCCGCGGCCTTTGCCTTTGCCCCGCAGATTGTGCGGGTCTTCCGCAACGACCCGGAAGTCATTGCCATCGGCGGCCAGGCACTCCGCTATGCCTGCCTGGTCATGATTGTCCTGCCGTTCAACACCGCCACCAACATGACGCTTCAGAGCTCCGGAAAGTCCCTCCATGCCTCCATTACGTCGGCCATGCGCAACGGGCTCTTCTTTCTTCCGGTCCTGCTCATCCTGTCCAACCTCATCGGCCTGCGGGGCATTCAGATGGCACAGCCCATTTCGGATGTCCTGACGTTTCTGGCCACCATTCCCTTCGGCGTCCACTACTTCCGGACGCTCCCCAAAGAATCCACGCTTCAGGAGGCGTAACACATGCATACCGAATTTCTGATGGGAAACGAAGCCATTGCGCTCGGGGCGCTTGCCGCGGGCGTACGGGTCGTGGCCGGCTACCCCGGCACCCCGTCCACGGAGGTCCTGGAGACCATTGCGGCCCGCAACCCGGGCAACGTTTACGTGGAGTGGTCCATCAATGAGAAGGCCGGCATGGAAGTGGCCGCCGGCGCCGCCTGTGCGGGTGCCCGTGCCCTGGTCACCATGAAGCAGGTCGGCCTGAACGTGGCGTCGGACCCGCTCATGTCCCTGGAATACCTCGGCGTCAAGGGCGGCATGGTCGTCCTCGTGGCCGACGACCCGGGCCCCATCTCCTCCCAGACGGAGCAGGATACCCGGACGTTTGCCGAATACTCGAAAGTCCCGTGCTTCGACCCGTCTTCCGTGGCCGAGGCCTATGAGATGATCCAGACCGCGTTCAAGGTCTCGGAGAACAACCGCACCCCGGTCTTCCTGCGCCCGACGACGCGCATAGACCACGGGTACGAAGCAATTTCCGTCAAGGACCCGGCGGAGTACGACGAGCACCCCATTGAGGGGTTCGTGAAGGACCCGTCCAAGTGGGTCATCTTCCCGCGGCTGTCCGTGCAGAACCACGCCCTTCTGGAGGCGCGCAACGACCGGCTGGCCAAGGCGTTTTCCAGCAGCGGGTTCAACGCGCTGACGGAAGCTGCCGGGACATTTGCGGAAGAGGAGTCCGACGGCTCCCGGCTGGGCATAGTCTCGGGCGGCATTTCCTGGTCCTACCTGGGCGATACACTCTCTCCCGAAAACCACCCGCGTCTTCTGAAGATCGGAACGCCGTTCCCGTTCCCGGAACGTCTGGCGGCGCGGTTCCTGAAGGGCCTTACGGAAGTACTGGTCCTGGAGGAGCTGGACCCGTATCTGGAGCGCGCTCTCATTTACGTCTGCGGCAAAGAGGGCCTGAACGTCCGCATTCACGGCAAGCTGGACGGCACGGTCAAGCGCGCCGGCGAGAACACCGTGGATGAAATCCGCGCCCTGGTCTCCCGCTTTGCCGGAGAGGCCGGTGTGAAGCCGGCGGCCGGTTCCGCCGTGTCCGCAGACGCCGCGTGTCCGCCGCTGCCCGTGCGCCCGCCGGTCCTCTGTGCCGGCTGCCCGCACCGCGCCTCGTTCTACGCGGTCAAGACCGCCATGAAGGGACAGAAGACCCTCTACTGCGGGGACATCGGTTGCTACACGCTCGGCAATGCCAAGCCCCTGGACATGACCGACACCTGCCTCTGCATGGGCGCCGGCATTGACATGGCCCAGGGCGTCTGGCACGTGGAACCGGACACGAAGGCCTTTGCGTTTGTCGGGGACTCCACGTTCTTTGCCTCCGGCATTCCCGGTACAGTCAATGGCCTCTTCAACCAGGCCGACATGACGCTGGTGGTGCTCGACAACTCGACGACCGCCATGACCGGCCACCAGCCGCACCCCGGCACCGGCGTCACCATGATGGGTGACATTGTGAACAAGATTGACATAGAATCCACCCTCCGCGGCATTGGGGTGAAGACGGTGGAGACCGTCAACCCGCTGCAGCTGGACGAGGCGGTGGAAACCGTCAGACGGGTGGCGGACGAACCCGGCCTGAAGGCTGTCATTTTCAAGTATCCGTGCATTGTCAAGTTCAAGCCAAAGGGTGCCAAAGCCCATGTGGACCCGGACAAATGCATTTCCTGCAAGCGCTGTATCAACGAGATCGGCTGCCCCGGCGTCATTCTCAAAGACGGCAAGGCTTTCATTGACGAGAGCCTCTGCACCGGCTGTACCCTGTGCGAACAGATCTGTCCGGCCGGCGCCATTGCCGGCGGCGAGGCCCGGGGTCTCGGAGGCTTGGTGGCCGCGCAGCAGGACGAAGAGCGCCGCGCCCGGCTGGAACAGCAGGGCGACCCTGGCGAAAAGGCCAAAGCTCTGGCCGCGGCCATGCGCCCGGGCGAAGGCTTTGCCGACCGCAACGCCGACGCGTTCTTTGAACGGCCCGACGCCCCGGCCCCGTCCGCGGCACCGGAGAAGGACATCATTATTACCGGCGTCGGCGGGCAGGGCACCATTCTGGCCTCGCGCCTCATTTCCGCGGCCGCCATGGCACAGGGCCTTCCGGTGAAGACCGCCGAGACCATTGGCATGGCGCAGCGCGGCGGCAGCGTTTTCAGCTGCCTGAAGTTCGGCGGGACCCCGCAGTCGCCGCTGATAGGCACCGCCGGCGCCGACCTCATCCTCGGCTTCGAGCCGGGCGAGGCGGTCCGCATGCTGCCCCGCCTGAAGGCCGGCGGCACGGTCATTACGAGCACCCGGCCGGTCATTCCGGTTACCGCCATGGTCGGCGGCGCGCCGTATGACCCGGACGCCATGCTCGCGTACCTGAAGGAGCAGGTGCCGGACCTCATCCTCGTGGATGCCGGCCAGGCGCTGAAGGACATCGGGAACCCGAAGGTCCTGAACGTCCTGCTGCTCGGGGCCGCGGCGGAAAGCGGAGCCCTCGGGCTCTCCGCCGACGAACTGAAGGCCGCCCTTGCGGCCCGCCTTCCGAAGAAACTTCTGGACATCAATATGGTGGCGTTGGACTACGGCCGCCGAATCGCCCGGGAACAGAACCAATAAGGAGCACGCTTATGAAAATTAACGAACTGCAGATTTCACAGGTCAACAACCAGATCCGGCGCCTCATGGAGGCGGACAACTTCTACGGCCGCAAGCTGAAAGAGGCCGGCGTTACCGAAATTACCTCCGCGGAGGACTTCGAGAACCTCCCGTTCTCCCAGAAAGAGGACCTCCGGGACGCGTACCCGCTCGGACTCATGGCCTGTGACGAAGAAGAAATTGTCCGCATCCACTCGTCATCGGGCACCACCGGCACGCCGGTCATCATCCCCTACACCGCCAAGGACGTGGACGACTGGGGCGAAATGTTCAAGCGCTGCTACGAATTTGCGGGCATTACCAACAAGGACCGCATCCACATTACCCCGGGTTACGGCCTCTGGACCGCCGGCATCGGCTTCCAGAACGGCTGCGAAAAGCTCGGCGCCATGGCCATTCCCATGGGCCCCGGCAACACCAACAAACAGCTCCAGATGATGATGGACTTAAAGTCCACCGTCCTCTGCGCCACCTCCAGCTATGCCCTGCTGTTGGCGGAGGAAATTGAGAAACGCAGCATTGCGGACAAGATCCACCTGACGAAGGGGGTCATCGGGTCCGAGCGCTGGGGCGAAAAGATGCGGAACCGCATTAAGAACGAACTCGGCATTGAGCTCTATGACATCTACGGCCTCACTGAAATCTACGGCCCCGGCATTGGCATCAACTGCCAGTACGACACCGGCATGCACATCTGGGACGACTACCTCTACCTTGAAATTATTGACCCGGTGACCGGAAAGAACCTTCCGGACGGCGAATGGGGCGAAATTGTCCTCACCACGCTGGTCAAGGAGGGCGCCCCGCTCATCCGGTACCGCACGCACGACCTCTCCCGCATTATTCCGGGCGAGTGCCCCTGCGGCAGCAAGTACCCGCGCATTGACGTCATTGCCGGCCGCACGGACGACATGATGAAGATCAAGGGCGTCAACGTCTTCCCGCGCCAGATTGAAGAGGTCATTGCCCTGTTCCCCGAACTCTCCAGCGAATACCAGATCCACATTTCCCATCTCGACGGCAAGGACACCATGCGCATTTACGTGGAGACTAACGGCCATGTCGACTTCCAGAAGATGGCGGGCGATGTAGCTGCCAAAGTCAAAGAGCGCATCGGCTTTACCCCGCTGGTCAAAGTCGTGGAGCTCGGCGTTCTGCCGCGCAGCGAAAAGAAGAGCAAGCGCGTGTTTGACGAACGCTACGAATAATCCATCCACATTCTGACGTTACGGAGGCAACATGGCAGTATTGCTTGTCATTCTCTCAGTGGCGGCCGGGCTCTTCATGGCCATGCAGAGTCCGACGAACGCCACACTGTCGCGGTACGTCGGCGACCAGCAGTCCACGGTCATCTCCTTCGGCGGCGGAACGCTTCTGCTGCTAGCAGGGACCCTGCTGTTCGGACACGGGGACGTCTTCCAGTTCGTGCACGCGCCGTTCTGGACGCTGCTCGGCGGCGCCTACGGCGTCTACCTGGTCCTGATGATTACCCGGTCGGTCAAGCTGCTCGGCGTGGCCCTGACCCTGACGCTCGTGTCGTTCGGCGAGGTCGTGTCCGGCATGGTCATTGACTCGTTCGGCTGGTTCGGCACGGACGCCATCCCCGTCCGGCCGCTTCGCGTGGTCGGCGCCGCGGTCATCTTCCTCGGCATCCTGGTCGTATACCTGGCCCAGTCCGCATCCGCGGCGCTGGAGCCGGACCCGTCTGCGTCCGGTGCCAAAGCCCCGGGCCGCGCCGCGAAACTGACCGCCGCCGTGCTGACGTTTATTGCCGGCATCGGCGCCACCATCCAGACCCCGACGAATGCGGCGCTCGGAACCTACACCGGTTCCCTGGAAGCCACGCTGTGGTCGTTCTTCGGCGGCACCGTCATCATCCTGGCCATTACGCTGATGACCCACAAAGGGCGTCTGAACCCGGTGCGCGGCATCGGCGTGAAGCCCTGGATGCTCGTCGGCGGCATGTACGGGGCCATGAGCGTCTTCTTCAGCGTCCTGCTGGTACCGAAGATCGGCTCCGCCCTGCTGATGGCGTCCATCATGCTCGGCCAGCTGCTCGGCGGCCTGCTCACCGACTCGTTCGGCTGGCTCCGCACGCCGAAGATTTCCCTCGACCGCCGGCGCATTCTCGGCATCCTCATTATTGCCGCCGGCGTTGTCCTCGTGACCGCCGCCATGCTTTGAAAAACAGAACGCCTTTCTCCGCTCGCTGCCGTGATGCCGGATTCTGACAGGGAACGTGTTATCTTTCGCCATTTTACGTGGCTTTTTCTCTAGTCACGTAAAAAGGCGGCGTAATTCCACTTCATTTACGTGACTCATTCTGCAGCCGCGTAAAATTCCGCCTTCCGACGATCTTTCATTACGTGAGTAGATATTTAGCCACGTAGATTTGCTTGGAAAAGGCCAAACTATTACGTGGTTTTTTCTCTGCTCACGTAAAATGGCGAAAGATGCCTGGTTGGCTGTTACAGCGACAGCCTGGCCACAGTTGTTGCAGCGGCAGCCGGACCACGAATAGAGAAATCCCAACAATTACGGACCTTGTTGAAAAGGGTCCGTTTTTTTCGGCCATTTTGAGCTTGATTTACGGTCCTGTATTTTTAGGTCCGGAATTCGAGCAGGAATTAGAGCCTGATTTTACGGTCCTAAATTAGGAGGACCTGTATTTTTTCTAATCTTTCGTATTTCTTTACGGACCGTTTTGATATCGGCCCGTAAAAAGTCTTCTCCTCGCGGCTTGATGCGGAAGGTGCTCCGGGTCAAGCCTGCGTAATACGGCAGCCGGACGGCGGAGATTTGGCTTTGCGGTTCTTGGGTGAGCAGGCTCCATTGGAAATGAGCAAAAATAGAAAAGTCCCCTGTACAAGGGCGCCGAAAGCGGGCGTTTTGTACAGGGGATTTTGATAATTCAAAGCTTTTATACGGTAATGCAGGGGCCAGATGGGTTAAATGCAGGGCTCAGAGCATTATTCTTTTCCGAGTTTTATTTTTTCTTGAACAGGGTGTTCATAATACCGCGGCCGAGAGACGCGCCGACGTTGCCGCCGAGCTTCTTGCCAAAGGAGCCGCCGAGGGCGTTGCCAATGGTCTGGCCGACTTCGCGGCCGACGGTGGAGCCGACGGAGCTGCCGACGTTCTGGGCGGCTCTGCGGCGCTCGGCCTCTTTCTTCTCCGCTTCCTTCAGAGCCTCTTTTTCGGCCTTTTCACGGGCCTTGAGGGCTTCTTTCTCGGCCTGCTCGGCCGCCTTGGCAGCGGCTTTGGCCTCGGCCTCCCGGGCCTTGGCCTCTTCGCGGGCGGCGGCAGCGGCTTCCCGCTCCGCGGCCTTGGCCTCCGCAGCAGCCACCTTCGCCTGTTCGGCGGCGGCAGCGGCTTCCAGTCCCATTCTCTCCAGGAACTCAAAGGCGGAGTCCGGGTCCACTTCCATGGCATACTTGGTGTACAGCGGGCTGGCCTTGATGGTGGCGTCGCGGTCCATGTCAGTGATGGAACCCATCAGGCAGCGCGGCGGCAGGACGGAGGATTTCTCCGCCACTCCGGGCACGCCCTTCTCGTCGAGGAACGAGATGACGGCTTCGCCGACGCCGAGGGACAGGATGGTCTCATAGGTGTCGAAGGACGGGTTTTCCCGGAACGAATCCGCGGCGGCACGGACGGCCTTCTGCTCGGCCGGCGTGTACGCGTGCAGGCCGTGCTCAATCTTGTTGCCGAGCTGGGCCAGGACGTTGTTCGGGACGTCCCGCGGGTTCTGCGTGCAGAAGTAGACGCCGACGCCCTTGGAGCGGATGAGTTTGACGACCTGCTCAATCTTTTCGAGCAAGACTGTGGTGGCGTCGTTGAAGAGAAGGTGGGCTTCGTCAAAGAAGAAGACCATCTTCGGTTTGTCGAGGTCGCCGACTTCGGGAAGGGTCTCGAAGAGTTCGGACAGGAGCCACAGCAGGAAGGCCGAATAGAGACGGCCGTCGTTGATGAGGCTGGAGCTGTCCAGGATGTTGATGATGCCCTTGCCGTCGGCGGTGCAGGTGAGCCAGTCGGCAATGTTCAGGGCCGGGTCGCCGAAGAAGTCTTCGCCGCCGGCGCTCTCCAGCGCCACAATGGCGCGGATAATGACGCCGATGGAGGCGCTGCTGATCTTGCCGTACTCCGCCTGGAACTCTTTGGAGTTGTCCTCCACATAGGACAGGAGGGCTTTGAGGTCCTTGGTGTCGACGAGCAGCAGGTTCTGGTCGTCGGCAATCTTGAAGACGACCGAGAGGATGTCGCTCTGCAGGTCGTTGAGGCGCAAAATGCGGGACAGCAGCAGCGGGCCCATTTCCGAAATGGTGGTCCGCAGCTGAACGCCGCTCTTTCCGTAGAGGTCCCAGAACATACACGGCGAACCCTGGTAGGTGAAGCCGTGTTCGGCAAGGCCGAAGCGCGCAATGCGGGCCTGCATGTCTTCGGAGTCCACGCCGGGTTTCAGAATACCGGCTACATCGCCCTTGACGTCCGCCATGAAGACGGGCACGCCCAGTTCGCTGAACGACTCCGCCAGTACTTTCAGTGTTACGGTTTTACCGGTGCCGGTGGCGCCGGCCACCAGTCCGTGCCGGTTGGCCATCTGCGGGAGCATGCAGACGGGTTCCCCCGCGTCGTTGTTGGCAATCCAGATTTTGTTGTCTCGGATCATAGGCTTGTCCTCCCTTTTCGAGTGCGTCAAACGGGTTCATTCGTCTTTATTTTAGCATGATAAAAATAGGATGAAAAGCGCCGGTTATTCCGCCGCCGGAGCCGGCTGGTCCGCTCTCTTGTCGAAAGCAATGGAGACCGCCACGAAGACCAGGAGCAGGAACGGGTAGAACAGCCACGGAATAATGGTCACGCTGGCAATTTTGGCAAGGCTTGCCGCAATGAGCAGCTGCGCACCGTACGGAATGATGCCCTGCGCAATGCAGGAGCACGTGTCGAGGAGCGATGCAGTCTTCTTCCCCTCTATGCCATACTCTTCGCTGATGGTCCGGGCAATGGGGCCGGCCACGACAATGGCAACCGTGTTGTTGGCGGTGGCAATATCCATGAGCATGGTGAGGAGGCCGATGCCGGCCATGCCGCCGCGGCGTCCGCGGAAGTGCCGGCGGATGAAGGACAGAATGGCCTCGAAGCCGCCGTACGCCTTCATGAGGGCGCTGATGGAGGCCACCAGGACGGTGACGATCATGGTCTCGAACATGCCGGTGGTGCCGCTTCCCATGGCCGCAAAGGCGTCGGAGACCGTGAGGGTCCCGGCAATGAGGCCGGAGGCCAGAAACAGCAGGATGCCGGCGCCGAGGACCAGGAAGACGTTAATGCCGACGAGGGCCAGGATGAGAACAATGAAGTACGGAATGGCCAGCAGGATGTTGAAGTCAAAGTGTTCCAGCTTGGCCGGACCCTGCAGGAAGGCATAGACAATGAGCACAATGAGGGTCAGAACGGCAGCCGGCAAGGCAATCCGGAAGTTGACCCGGAACTTGTCTTTCATTTCCACGCCCTGCGTCTTAGTGGCGGCAATGGTCGTGTCGGAAATGAAGGAGAGGTTGTCGCCGAACATGGCGCCGCCGACCACAGTGGCCACGCAGAGCGGCAGGTTGAAGTGCGCCGTTCCCGCCACGGCGGCCGCAATGGGCACCAGGACGGTAATGGTGCCGACGCTCGTTCCCATGGACATGGAAATGAGGCAGGCAATGAGGAACAGGCCCGGTATGACGAACCGGCCGGGCACAATGTTCAGGAGCAGGTAGGAGGTGGCTTCCACACCGCCGGCGGCGCCGGCAATGCCGGAGAAGGCGCCGGCCATAAGGAAGATGAACAGCATAATGGTTATGTTGTCGTCGCCGATGCCTTTGGCGCAGAGGTGGATCTTCTCGTCAAACGAGAGCGCCCGGTTCTGGGCAAACGCCACAATGAGCGCCAGGCCGAAGGCCACGACCACGGACATGACGTAAAAGCCCATGGTGCCCTCGGTCGGGTGAATGTATTCGAAGTAAATTCCGGTTCCGAGATAGAGCAGCAGGAAGACCAGAATGGGCAGCAATGCCCTGGGGTTCGACTTGTGTTCCATAATTGTCGTTTCTCTCCTTTTTGTGTTTTGCAAAACAGGTGCTGTACCCTATTATAACTGCCGCACTGCGCTTTCAAAAGGGGCACCGCGGCGAAATTGTGACAAATGCCAAAACTCTGTTGAAAATCCGGTAAAGAAGCACAAGAAGAAATTCCCGCCTCCGGGCGGGAATTTTTGTATTCGGAATTACTTTTTCAGGTTGTTGACGTGGCCGGCAAAGAGGATCATGCCGGTGTCGCATTCGCGGATGACGAAGAAGAACGGCCGGTCCACAATGAACTCCGGTGCGGGTTCTTCCGGCAGGATCATGGCGCCTTCCACCATGACGACTTCGGTCACGGCGGCCGCCTTGCTGCCGAGCTCGTCCACCTCCAGTTTGGCGCGGTGGTTGACGTCGGAAATCATCAGGTTTTTGGCCAGGTTCGAAAAGTCCGCCGCATCCGAGAACGCCCGTTTCATGCCGACGCCTTTCAGGGCTTCCGCCAGTTCCGGATAGGTGATATCCATGGTGAACTTCGGCATCTGCAGCGTCTCAATCCGGGTGTCTTCCTGCCCGTCGAGTGCGGCCAGGAGTTCCGGCAGATTTTCCTTTTTCACGGCGGCGGCAATGTCCTCGCCCGGTTCGCCGATGATCAGGTCCATTTCAAACCCGTTGCGGACATACGGGAACCCCAGGACACGGAGGCCGCTGTCGGTCTCCAGATACGGAAGAAAGACATTCCCCTGGGACATCATGTCGACGGTCGTCTCCCCGCCGGTTCCGTAGAAACTCTGTTCTCTGGTGTCCTCCGCTTCAAACGGAAGGGCCCACTCGCCGTAGAAGTAGATGGCGTTAATGAGGTCGGCACGGGTCATCTGGTTCGAAATGGATTTGTAGTCCGGAATCATGCCGTTGGTGTGCTCCTTGACCCATTCGGCAATGTCCTTCTGGACGGCTTCCGCATTCTGCTTGAAATCCGCCGTTTTAATGTCGGCGCCGAAATAGGCCTTCAGCGGGTCCGCCACCTCCGAACCGGCGTTCTCTGCCAGTTCCAGGGTCTTCTCCAGCCAGAGGGAGTTGGCCACGGTCAGCTTGCCGGCCGCCTCCTCTTCCGGTTCGGAATATGCGCCGCGCAGCCAGGCCATGGCGCGGGCAAACGACGCATAGTCCGGGAGTTCCAGGACCTCCTTCAGTTCGTTCCGGGTGTCGCCGCGCGCCGCCGGAATGCACATGGCCAGCGCGGCCTCCAGGCTCAGCGGTGAGTAGAACAGGTTGTCCTCCCCCGCCGATTCCTTGTACAGCTTCCAGCCGAACCGGTTGACCGACTCCGCCATGGCAGCCCGGTCCGCCTTCGTGGCCTTCTCCGGGGTAATGGACGTGCCGCCTTCCAGCGTGCGGCCGGATCCGGCCGCACAGCCGGACAGGGACAGCATTAATGCAAGCACTAACAACAAACTAATTACGGGACGAATTTTCATAACGAAACCCTCCTGGTCTTAGCAATTGCTCTTATATTATTCCGTCCGCAGGGCTTCCACCGGATCCTTCTTCGCCGCAATCCGCGCCGGAATGAAGCCGGCAATGAAGGTCAGGATGACGCTGATCAGGATGAGCAGAAGTGCGTAGTGCAGCGGGAGCGACGCAATGTTCACCACATTGTACCGGCTCTCAATAATGGCGTTAATGGGAATGCACAGAAGCCTTGTCACCAGGACGCCGATGGCGCCGGCAATGAGGCCTTCAATAAAGGTCTCCGCGTTGAAGATCTTGGAAATGTCGTTCTTGGATGCGCCGATGGCCCGGAGCACGCCGATTTCCTTGGTCCGTTCCAGGACCGAGATGTAGGTAATAATGGCAATCATAATGGACGAGACCACCAGCGAAATGGCCACAAACGCAATGAGCACGTAGCTGATGATGTTGACGACCTTCTGAATGGAGCCGGTCACAGTGGAAATGAGGTCCGTATAGGTGACCTTCTCCTTCTCGTCCTTCACCTGGTCGTTGTACGTCTTGATGAAGTCCTGGACGACGGCCTTGCCGTCAAAGTCCGCCGGGTAAATGGAAATGCCCGAGGGGTCGTCTCTCGTGTAGTAGCCAAGCGCCTCCATGACGCTCTCGTACGTGTTCGGCGTGCTGCCGGAGAGCTGGTTCAGGATGTCACCGAGTGCGCCGCTGCCGAGGAGGTCTTTCAGGCTGTCGCCGAACAGTTCCTCAATCTGCTCCGGGGTCAGGGAGCCGAGCTGCTGCTCAATCATCCGGCGCAGGTCGTCCTGCGAAATGTTCCCGAATGCCTGCTGCATCAGCGCCTGCAGTTCCTGTTCCGACAGGGAGCCCGCCACGCTCTGGACAATCTTCTGGATGTCTTCTTCGCTGAGGCTGGCGATGTAGCTCTCTATGAATTTCTGCATGCCCTCACTGGTCATAAGTTCTTCCAGGCTGCCGGACGAATTGCCCATCAGTTTCATGAGGTCCTCTTCGGACATGGAGCCGATGAACTGCTCCATCAGCATTTCCAGGTCCTCCCGCGGCACCAGGCTCAGGGCAAACAGCAGGAGCTGGGCCTTGGCCTCTTTCGGAATGACGCCGAGGATCTGGGCAATCAGGGTGCGGATGGCGTTGGCCGAAAGGGACATGAAGAACTGGACCGGGTCGGTAATGTCCGGGACTTTGAAGGTTCCCTTGCCCGGAAGCTTGACCTTGTTGCCGGCTGCCATGCGCGGCAGTTCGGCGGTCTGCGTGCCGCCGAGGAACGACGGCCGGACGGCGGTGGTTCCTTCCGGACCCGCGGGTACATCCGCCGTCTCCGCGGAGACATCTCCCGCCGACGACAGGCCGAGAATGGACAGGCCGGACGAGAAGTAGCCGGTGTCTTCCCCAAATTCCTTGCCGGTGAGGACGTTGATCTTCTTATTCTTCAGCTGAGCCTTGACGACGTCGGTCTCCGCAGTCACGTCCATGAGTTTGTACGTGAGTTCCGCCGGGTAACCAATGCCGCTGTAAATTTCCGCGTCGTCCTTGGCCCGCAGAATGCCGGTAATGTTGACCGTCACCGCGTTCTTCAGCTGCCGTTCAATGAATTCGTCGCTGCCGGACTGGTCCGCATAGACGCTGCCGGTCTTCGCGTACAGCTGGCTCGGCGCCAGAACCTGGTACGTGCGGCCGAGGACCTTGTCAAAGTCAATGGAGTGGGTCGGATCCTCGAACTTCTTGCCGTGTTCGGCCAGTTCCAGGAGATGGTTCATGTCGCTGATGTCCAGCAGGCCGAGCGCATACAGCGTGTAGTCCGAGACTTCGTTGTCCTCGTTGATGACGAGCACGACCTCGTCAAACTTCTTCGGCCACTTGCCCTTCACGAGTTCATACTGCTGCTCGCGGAGTTCCTGGCTGCTTATGAGTTCCTTCCACTGTGTGCGCACCGTCTGCGCCATGAAGTCGGACAAGGAGCTGCTGCCGCCGAACATACTGCCGTCTGAGTCGGTGTCCCCGGACACTGTCGAATTGGTGCTGAGGGATGCCGGGCTGACGTGCACGAGCCCGTTCTTCTTGTCCGTGCGGTACACCTGAGGCGTCAGGTCATAGGTGTATTCCACGGCGGAGACCGCGTCTCCGAGTTTTTCGTAGTTCTGGTCGAGGTATTTCTTGAAGGCGGAGAGGTCGTTCGTCTTCACGAACTCCTGACTGGTCTTCACCGTGTCCGCCACAATGTTGTTGGAGTGGATCTGTTCGTCTTTGGCCTTGCCGGACTCCTCTTTTCCGGCGGCCTCTTCATCGGCATTCGAGAACATGTCCTCCGCGCTCTCCCCGGAGTCTTCCTGGCGGGACATGAACCCCTCGAGGTCAATGGCCTGCCGTTCCAGGGAAATGGGGTAGGAGCCGAGCATGTCGTGCTCCACCGAGGAAATGTAGTTGTTCATGCCGTTGGACAGCGCCAGAATGAGTGCAATGCCAATAATGCCGATGGAACCGGCAAAGGCCGTCAGGAACGTCCGGCCCTTCTTGGTCAGAAGGTTGTTCTTGGACAGGGCCAGCGCGGTCAGGAAGCCGAGCTTCGTCTTCGGCGTCCGGTGCGTCGTAGTATCCGTGGCAGAGCCGGGGACCGGGTTCGAGTCGGAGACAATCTGTCCGTCCTTAATGTTGATAATCCGGTTGGCGTACGTGTCCGCCAGTTCCGGGTTGTGGGTGACCATGATGACCAGCCGGTCCCGGGCCACCTCTTTGAGGAGGTCCATGACCTGGAGACTGGTCTTCGAGTCCAGGGCACCGGTCGGCTCGTCCGCCAGAATGACCGATGGGTCGTTGACGAGCGCACGGGCAATGGCTACGCGCTGCATCTGTCCGCCGGACATCTGATTCGGCTTCTTGTGCGCCTGTTCGGCCAGGCCGACCTTGGCCAGGGCGTCCATGGCGCGCTGCCGCCGCTCCGACTTGCTTACGTTGGAAATAGTCAGGGCCAGTTCCACGTTGGACAGAATGCTCTGGTGCGGTATGAGGTTGTAGTTCTGGAAGACAAAACCAATGGTGTGGTTCCGGTAGGAGTCCCAGTCCTTGTCGGTGTACTCCTTGGTGCTGACGCCGTCCACAATGAGGTTGCCCTCGTCATAGCGGTCCAGGCCGCCCACAATGTTGAGCAGCGTCGTCTTGCCGGAGCCGGACGGCCCGAGCACCGCAACAAACTCGTTGTCCCGGAGGTCCAGGCTGACATGATCCAGCGCCACCTGGGTCAGGTCGCCGGTCACATAGGTTTTGCAGACATCCCGTAATTGGAGCATAACGTACCCCTTAAAAAAAGATTTGACGCCTTAGTGTACTCTATTCCCGCGGCCTTTTCAATTTAATTGTTTACTATTTAATACAATCTTCACATTCTGGTCTCTTTGCATTAATGGTTTCTTTTGATATTATAATAGAGTATTTTCGAAACCCGGAAAGGAGGCTGCTGTGCATGGTGAACTGGATCCGGGAAAACCGTGTTCCCTTTTGCGATTCACTCTTCTTCGCGGCTTACGGCATCTATCTTGTCGTCAGCATCCTCAATGTCTCATTTCTCATGGCCAGCCTCAGCTGGACCTTGTTCAAGGTCATCCTGGCGGGCGTCATGGGGCTGGTCCTGGTACGGGAAGCGCTCCTGCGGGAGTGGGACCTGCGGTCCGGGCTCATCCTGTTCGGCGCCGTCCTGTTCTGCCTGTTCCAGTGGAACCTGAAAGTGTTTTTCATTCCCGGCGCCCTGCTCGTGTTCACGGCGCGGCGCATCCCGTTTGAGCGGATTGCCCGCTTCACCATACCGGTCTGCGCCGTTACGCTGGTTGCAGTCATTCTCTGCGCCGAACTCGGGCTCTGCACCAATATGGTCACGCAGTCCGACGGACGTATCCGGGACTATCTCGGCTTCCGGTACGTCCTCTACCCCGGCATCATCATGACCAACCTGACGCTGCTTGCCGTGTACCTGCGGCAGGACCGACTGAAGTGGTGGGAAGGCCTCGGCCTGCTCCTTGCCTCGTTCCTCGTTTACCTGGCAACCGATTCCCGGATGAACTTCCTGCTCGCCGTCCTGGCGCTCCTTCTGGCCGTTTTCCTGAAACGGAAACCCGGCTTTCTGGAACACCGGCCCGCGCTTCGCAAAGCGTCGGCGTTTTCGTTCCTCTTCTGGGCCCTCATCAGCATTCCGCTGATGCTGTTTTTCACCAAGGACAGCTTCATCCTGCACACGCTGGACAACCTGCTCAGCAACCGGCTCTACCTGGCCAACTTCGACTACAAAGTCCTGGGCATCCACCTCTTCGGCTCCCCGGACTTCCAGATGACCGGCAGCGGTCTGGATCTGGACGGCAAGGTCTACGCCGGCTACTACAACTACCTGGACAACCTCTATGTCCAGATCCTCATTGTCTACGGCGTCGTCCTGTTCGTGCTGGCGCTGGCGCTCATAACCCACGTCATGTGGAAACTGGCGGACCAGGACAAGCGCGGGTATCTCCTCGGCATCTTCGTCCTGCTGGCCATGCAGGCCTTCATCCAGGACAGCTTCTGGTTCCTGTGGTACAACACGTTCCTGTTCGTCCTCGCCGACGTATGGTTCGGCAAGGCCCGGACCGAAGAGCCGG
>ONLO01000005.1 GCA_900318715.1 uncultured Eubacteriales bacterium
GACCTGCCGCTCGTCGGCTCGTTCCGCCTGTTCCGCACGGAACCGAAAGAGGACTAAGCGGCGCGGATCCGCGTCACCCAAAAAGAACAAAGCTGCCTCTCCGGAGGCAGCTTTGTTTTTATATGAATTCGGAGAGGGGCTGTTCGGCGCGCTCGTCGAGGAGAATGGCCTCGGCCACGCGGATGCCGTCGCAGGCGGCGGAGACAATGCCGCCGGCGTACCCGGCGCCCTCGCCGCAGGGGTAGGCGCCGCTGAGCTCGTTGTCCCCGAGGAAGCATTCGAAGAAGTCGTCGCGGACAATGCGGACGGGGGAGGAGGACCGCGTCTCCGGGGCCGTCAGGACGGCCTCCGGGAGGGCAAAGCCCTTGAGCTTCCGGTCCATTTGCAGGAGTGCGTCTGCCATGCAGTCCGTAACCGGTTTCGGCAGGACCTGCCGGATGTCCGACGGGACCGCGCCGGTGGGGCAGCTGGGTGTGACCGCGCCGAACCGGACCGACTTCCGGTCGTTCAGAAAGTCGCCGACGAGCTGCGCCGGCGCCGTGTAGTCGGAGCCGCCGAGCGCAAACGCCGTCTGTTCCATCTGCCGCTGCAGGGCCACGCCGGAGAGCGGGTGCTTGTCCGGGAAGTGCTCGGGCTCAATGCCGACGAGCACGGCGGAGTTCGAGTTCTCCAGGTCCCGGGCGTAGTAGGACATGCCGTTGACCACGACGTCGCCGCCTTCGGACGAGGCCATGACGACCGTGCCGCCGGGGCACATGCAGAACGTGTAGGCGCCGCGGCCGTGTTCCGGGTGGCACGCCATCTTGTAGTTGGCGGCGCCGAGGGCCGGGTGGCCGGCAAAGCTGCCGTACTGGGCCCGGTCAATGAACTCCCGAGGGTGCTCAATGCGGGCGCCGACCGAAAACGGCTTTTGGATCATGCGGATGCCCTTGCAGAAGAGCATGTCCACCGTGTCCCGTGCGGAGTGTCCGAGGGCCAGGACGACCGTGTCGGTCTCCAGGTCCACCGTGTGTCCGTCTTCTTCCGTATACGTGACGCCGTGAATGGCGCTGTTGGCAATGATGAGGTCCGTCAGGGTGCAGCCGAAGCGGACGTCGCCGCCGAGGCGGATGACTTCCAGACGGATGTTCTTGACGACTTCTGCCAGCTTGTCGGTGCCAATGTGCGGGTTGTGCGTGTACCGGATTTCCTCCGGCGCGCCGAAGCGGACGAAGTCGTCGTAGACCTTGCGCTGCCGCGGGTCCTTAATGCCGGTGTTGAGCTTGCCGTCCGAAAACGTGCCGGCGCCGCCTTCCCCGAACTGGATGTTCGAGGAGCGGTTCAGCGTCCGGGTGTCCCAGAAAGCGTGCACGTCTTTCGTGCGGGTGTCCACGTCGTGGCCGCGCTCGAGAACAATGGGGTTCAGGCCCGCCTCCGCCAGCGCCAGTGCGCAGGACATGCCGGCCGGGCCGAACCCGACGACGACCGGACGGAGCGGGGAGGTGCGCCGCACTTCCGCGGGCTCGTATTGATAATACGTTGCCGTCTGCACCTTGCGGGCGTCGCACCGTTTTAAAATTTTGGATTCATTCGCCTGGACGTCCACGTCCACCGTGAAGACGAACTTCACATCGTCTTTCTTCCGCGAGTCCACCGACTTGCGGTAGAGCTGCAGGTCCGTAATCTGCTCCGGGCGGACCTTCAGGACTTTGGCGGCGGCCGTGCGGAGATCCTCCGGCTGGCAGTCCAGCGGGAGTTTCAGCTCATGGATTCGAAGCATGCTGTGCAATCTCCTTTGCGGCGTAAATTCCGGAGCCCCAGGCAAAGTGGAGGTTGTAGCCGCCGCAGAGCCCGTCGGCGTCCAGCAGCTCGCCGGTGAAGAAGAGGCCGGGGATCCGGTGGCTCTCCAGCGAGTGCTCGTTCAGTTCGTCTCCCGGGACGCCGCCGCGGGTGACCTGTGCGTCTTTGAAGCCTTTCGTGCCGGTGACCGGGAAGCGGAAGGCTTTGATGGTGTCCGCCAGTGCCGCGGGAGCGGTGCCGGCTTCCTTTATGACCGCCTCGGCCACCCGGTCGTTCAGAAGACCGGTCAGAAGGGCGGTGCGGGGGTGCTCTTTAACGCGGTCTGCCCGGTCCTCCAGATAGAGCTTCAGCTCGTCCGCGGAGAGCTGCGGGCAGAGGTCGAGGGTTACGTAGGGGTGTTCGGTTTTGGCAAGGACGGCTGAATCGCCCGAGAGCTGCATGGCGGCAATGCCCGACAGGCCGTAGTCGGTGAAGAGGATTTCACCGGTCTCCTGCGCCACGAGCGCCCCGGATTCCCGGAAGAGGGAGATGACCCCGTGCACGCGCACGCCTTTGAGTTCCCCGGCCGTGGGGCCGTCTGTGGTGAGCTGTACAAGTGCGGGCGATATAGGGCTGTAGCGTACTCCCAGCTGTTTTAAGATCCGGTAGCCGTCGCCGTCGGTGCCGTGCATGGACGCCGCTTTTCCGCCGAGCGCCATGACCGCAAAGTCGGCACGGACGGTGCCGTTGATGACGAATTCATGACCGTCTTTCTCCACGGAGCGGACGGCAAAGTCTGTGACCACCGGGACCTCCAGCCGGTCCAGTTCCTGCAGCAGGACGTTCCGGACACTGGCCGCGTTCCGGGAGAGCGGGTAAATGCGCCCGTCCTCTTCGGCGGTCAGAAGCCCGAGGGTGTCGAAAAAGCGCAGGCACTTCTGCGTGTCGAACCCGTCCAGTACCGTGTGGAGGATGGAGGAACTGCCGTTGTAGAAGCTGACATCCGTTTCGGCGTTGGTCAGGTTGCAGCGCCCGTTGCCCGTAGCCAGCAGCTTTTTGCCGGCTTCCGGCAGCTTTTCGTATACGGTGACATCCATGTCCGGACACAGGGTCTTGAGCGTTATGGCACAGGCGAGTCCGGACGCGCCGCCGCCGAGAATGGCCGTCTTCATAACCGTCCTCCTTTATAAAAGATTGGCAAAAGTATACCGCCTTTTTCCCAAAAAGACAATTCACAGCCCGTTATTTGACTAAATTCCAAAAGGTGTTATAGTGGTGAAAGGAGAACCTGAATGAAACGGAAAGGAGCAGTGCTGTGAAAGGAATCATCTTAGCCGGCGGGTCCGGCACGCGGTTGTATCCGCTGACGCTGGTCACCAGTAAACAGCTGCTTCCCGTATACGACAAGCCCATGATTTTCTATCCGCTGTCCATGCTCATGCTCGCCGGAATCCGGGAAATCCTC
>ONLO01000061.1 GCA_900318715.1 uncultured Eubacteriales bacterium
CGGTACCAGACTGTGTACGCCGCGGAGAACGGCTCGGCGGCGGCCCCGACGGCCGGCCTGCACTTCACGCCGGAGCTGCTGGAAAAAGTGGAAGCGGCCGGCGTCAGCATTGGAAAAGTCACCTTACATGTCGGGCTCGGCACGTTCCGGCCCGTGAAGGAAGAGAACATAGAAGATCATCTCATGCATGCGGAACACTACTGGATGCCGGCGGAAACGGCGGCCCTCATCCGGGACACCAAGGCCGCGGGCGGACGGGTCATCTGCGTCGGCACCACGTCCTGCCGGACCGTGGAGTCGGTGGCCTCGAAATTCGCCGGAGAAGTCCGCGAAGACGAGGACTGGACCAGTATTTTCATTTACCCGGGCTACGAATTCAAATGCATGGATGCCCTCATTACGAATTTCCACCTGCCGGAGAGCACGCTCATTATGCTGGTCTCCGCCTTTGCAGGCTACGAAACCACCATGAATGCGTACGCCGAAGCGGTCAAAGAGCGCTACCGCTTCTTCTCGTTCGGCGACGCCATGATGCTCAGCTGACAGTACTCCGAAAGGAACCGCTTATGAAGTTTACCGTCCTGAAAACCGAAGGCGCTGCACGCCGCGGCGAATTTCAGACCGTGCACGGCACGGTCCAGACGCCTGCGTTCCAGAACGTGGCCACCGACGGCGCCATCAAGGGCGCTGTCTCCACACTGGACCTGCAGACGCAGCTGAAGACGCAGGTCATGCTGTGCAACACGTATCACCTGCATGTCCGCCCCGGCGACGAACTCGTCAAAGAAATGGGCGGCCTTCACAAGTTCACCCGCTGGGAGGGTCCCATCCTCACGGACAGCGGCGGCTTCCAGGTCTTCAGTCTGGCCAAACTCAACCAGATCAAAGAAGAGGGCGTGTACTTCAACTCGCATGTCGACGGCCGCAAGCTGTTCATCGGCCCGGAGGAGAGCATGCGCATCCAAAGTAACCTTGCCTCCACCATTGCCATGGCGTTTGACGAGTGTGTGGAGAACCCCGCCGAATACGAGTACGCCAAAGAGGCGGCCGGCCGTACCACAAGGTGGCTGGTGCGGTGCAAAGAAGAGCTGAACAAGCTCAATGCGCTCCCGGACACCATCAACAGGGAACAACTGCTGTTCGGCATTAACCAGGGCTGTACCTACGAGGACCTCCGCGTGCGGCACATGCAGGAAATTGCGGAGCTGGACCTCGATGGTTACGCCATCGGCGGTCTGGCCGTCGGAGAACCGAAGGAAGTCATGTACGAAATCATTTCCGCCGTGGAACCGTATGCCCCGCAGGACAAGATCCGGTACCTCATGGGCGTCGGCACGCCGGGCAACATCATTGAGAGCGTGGCCCGCGGTGTGGACCTCTTCGACTGCGTCATGCCGAGCCGCAACGCCCGGCACGGACAGCTCTTCACCTGGCACGGCATCCTCAATCTGAACAACGCCAAGTACCAGTTTGACAACGGCCCCGTAGACACGGAGTGTGACTGCCCGGTCTGCCGCCGGTACAGCCGTTCGTATCTGCGCCATCTGCTGAAGTCCGGGGAAATGCTCGGCATGCGTCTCAACGTCATGCACAACCTGTACTTCTACAACACGCTGATGGAACGCATCCGGGACGCGCTGGACAACGGCACCTATACGGAGTTCCACGACAAGTACGTCGACTTACTGGACACTAGAATTTAGAAATGCTATAATAGGCAGGCAATTTTGACTAATGCGGGCACTTCCTGCAACCTTGCAGCCGCCCGACAACTGGAGGTAACGAACAATGGATTTCACTCCTATTTTTCTGATGGCTCAGTCCGCACAGGGCGGAGCGGCACAGCAGGGCACGGGCGGCACCATGGTCTGGATGGTCGTCCTCATGCTGTTCTTCGTGTTCTACATGTTCTTCATTTCGCGCCGTGACAAGAAACAGCGCCAGGAAGAGCAGGACATGCGGGACAACCTGAAAGTCGGCGACGAAATCGTCACCATCGGCGGCATTATGGGCCGCGTCGTCTCCGTCAAGGACGACTCTGTCGTCATTGAGACCGGCGCAGACCGCAACAAGATCCGCTTCACCAAGGCTGCCATTGCCACCAACGTCACGGCACAGGCACGCGCACAGCAGGTCAAAAACGAGCGGGAAGCCGCTGCCAAGAAAGCCAAGGCCGACAAGAAGGCCGGCAAGGACAAGAAGGCCGACAAATAAGCGGTTCCGCTTCAACCAGAACGCCAAAGAGCACTCGCTTTACGCGGGTGCTTTTATTTTATATCTACAACCGCAGAGAAGTGTGCTACTATTAAGTTGACAACGAACGTAACTCATTGCTGTTAGAAAACGTGGAAGGAGATGATTCTATGGCAATGGTGCTGACTCCCGAACAGCAGGCCATCCTGGACGGGAGCAAGGGCGAAACCATGGCGAAGATCATGAAAACCCTGGTACGCTATGGAGAGGTCTACGGGGCCGAGAAAATGGTGCCTGTGACCGGTGAATACGGCCATCTGGTCTTAAGCTTCGGCGCGTTCTTCCTGGGCGCGGTTTTTGACCTTTACCAGAAGCTCATTGACGACGGATGCCTGTCCGGTCAGAAGTTCACCGTGGACCCGAAACCGTACGACCCGAAGGTTCCGCAGGGACCCATTGAAAAGGTTGCATCGAAATTCATCTACGGCCAGCAGAACCGCTACGAAAAAGAGCTGGAGAAGCTGGGCATTCTGAACGAGGATTCCTACACCTGCGCGTGCTACCTGGACCAGGTCGGCAACACACCCAAAGAGGGCGATGTGCTTTCCTGGGCGGAATCGTCAGCGGTCGTCTATGCCAACAGTGTTCTCGGTGCGCGCTGCAACCGGAATTCCGGCATTATTGAGCTCTTCGGCTCCGTTGCCGGCTTCGTGCCGTATTTCGGCCTCCTGATGGATGAGAACCGCAAGGCGGACTGGGTCGTCGAACTGAAGACCACCAAAATGCCGGACGCGCAGCTCCTTGGCTCCGCCATTGGCATGAAGGTCATGGAAGACGTCCCGTATGTCAAAGGCCTGGACCAGTACATTGGAACGGAACTGAACGATGCGGCTAAGACTTATCTCAAGGACTTCGGCGCCGCTACAGCTTCCAATGGCGCCGTTGGTCTGTACCACATCGCCAATTTGACACCGGAGGCAAAGAAGCAGGGCGAGAGCATTATCAAGCCCGGCGCCAAAACCTACGTCATAGACGACGCGGAACTCCAGCGGGTCAAGGATTCCTACCCGGTCATCTGGAAGAACCCGGATGCCGACCCGGAAATGTGCTTCCTCGGCTGCCCGCACATGACGCTGCAGCAGATGATCGACTGGACCGAGAAGCTGGAGAAAGGCCTGAAGGAAGCCGGAAACAAGAAGGTTTCCATTCCCACGGTCTTCACGTCCACCACGGCGGTCCTCAAAGTCTTCAACAAGACGGACTACGCGAAAAAGCTGAAGGATATGGGCGTCGTCACCAGCTTCATCTGCCCGCTGATGTACATGGACAACCCGCTGAACGCGAGCAAGCCGGTCATTACGAGCTCCAATAAGCTGCGCACGTACACCACGTCCCGGTTCTACTCGAACGACGAAATCCTGGATATTCTGACGAAGGGGGCGAAGTAAGATGGCAAAGAAGAAAGGCACCACCCGTGAATTCAAAGGCCGTCCGGTCGTTCCCGGCGACATGACCGCCGAAGCGGTCGTCACCAAAAACGGCTTCAATACGCTGGCCAGCATGCAGATGATGTCGCTCCAGCCGAAGACCAAGTGCAACGACCAGAGCAACCCGGACCTGTACAAGAAGATCCTGCAGGACAAGGCGCTCTGCATGCCGCAGACCATTGGCTCCACCACCGGAGGCATGTTCCTGTACTCGGCGGTCAAGGCGGGGAAGGCCCCGGCCTGCCTGCTGTTCTCCAAGGAAATTGACTCCCTGGCAGCCGCCGGCGCCATCCTGTCGGAGGTCTGGGCTCCGGAGACGCCCATGCCGGCCGTTGACCAGCTCGGCGACGAATTCCTGGAGTATGTCAAAGATGGTGACCAGATTACCATTAAACCCGACGGCACGGTCATTGTGACCCGTTAAAAAGTCAATCAAAAAGCTCCCTGTGACGAAAACAGGGAGCTTTTTTGTTGTTTGTCTGCGGTCTCTGCCTAAAAAATGCTGACGTTTTGCGAAAAATCAGGTCGTTTCTCCGAAATAACGGTGCAACGTTAAGAATCCTCTGGTAATTCGTATTAAAACGGATATAATTAAAGACAGTTAAGGAATTAACTGCACAATTTAGAAACGGAGGGCTAGAATATGCTCAAAGTACCGAACGCATCCGAAATCTTCTTTGTTTGCACCGAAGGTCTTGTTACCAGTGTTACCGGCGCCGAAGCTTTGAAGCTGGAGCTGGTTGCTGCGGAACTGCCGGACGTCTCCGTCCGTCATATCCAGACTTCCTGGCTGCCGAAGGATGCCCAAATTGTCCTCTGCCACAAGAACACCGTAGGCTTTGTCCAGGGTCTTGTCCCGGAAGCCGTTGTCATCGGTGTTACGGACTTCCTGAAAGCCCCTGAGTATAAGGAACTGGCAGAAGCCCTGAAAGAGGCCCGCGGACTGTAAGCGGCGCCTCAGAAGCAAATGAACTGACAACCGCCCAAGGCCGTTTGACCTTGGGCAGTTTGTTTATTATGATAAAACCAGAACAAAACGAAGGGAGGCCAGCGTATGAACCTAAACGGCAATGAACGCGTGTTTGAGACCCGCAGCCGTCTGGGGCGGCCGCACGACCCGTTTGAAACCCGAAGTGCATCCGCGTCCAACAACGACCTGCAGGAGGCCAAGGAACAGTTTTCGCTGTCCGCCGCCGAAACTGCGGATGTACTGAGCAAGGAAAACCTTAAGGAACGGATCCGCACGCCCAGAGGAAAGGTGACAGCACCAGCATCCACCAGCTTCAAAAAGCCGGTCGGTGTCAAGATTTCCCGCATTATTGCAGTGCTTATTGTATTGTTCGTCGTGCTGAACGCACTCCTCCCGAAACTGACAAATTCCTTACACAAACTGGACGTCTTTCCGAATGACAGCACCTACCTGTATGAGACGAATCTGGGGGAGGGGACTTACACCGTCGGAATAGATCTTCCGGAAGGCTCCTATGATATTGTTTGCATCAGCGGGGAAGGGGACATGGAGTGCCTGGCGCTAAAGGATTCCGGGTATGTGGACCAGAGCTTCCATACCAAAGGCACCCTGTCGGACGGAGACGTTGTTCTCATTGCCGGAACCGCTGTGCTCCGGTTCTCCTGTGAGACCGCCGAAGACTCTTCATTCGCCCCGGAACAAAGCATCTAAAACCGCATCATTAAAACAAAGAACAGCCCTTTCTGCCACACGGCAGAAGGGGCTGCTTTTTGTTTTTGGAAGATGATTACTTTACAGAAAAGCTCATTCGACAAGGTTAAAACCTTTACAGAAGCATGATGCACCCGCTCAAACGGTAAAAGGAACAGATGTTTTTATACGTGTCTAAAAACATTTATACGCGTGCAAAAGAATTTTAACCAATGGAGCATCAACATCTTTGTTCAAAAGGTAGAAATAATTTTTTGACGATTTGATTAAAATCTGAAGCTAACCTGAAAAACAAATTAATTTCCTTAAGCAAACCTTGAAATCATCGTTTTATTTTCTCGAACAGCTTCCGCATAAAAACAGTCAAAATATACGAAGAACATGTGCAACTATTCAGCAACACGTATAAAACCGGACAGATTGACAATTCTTAAATTTGTCTTAAAACTAGCAAAACCTTTGATTTTTTATCCTGCTCAGTTGATAAATGTCCACAATAAACCCCTTGACATAATTCCTTTTTGGCAATTACTATTTAGTCAAGAAATGAACGTTGCCTGGGCGGATCCCAGGCGAAAAGTGAATGGAGTATAGTGGTAAAATTTTTTTAAAGAGAAAGATTTAATAAATTAATCAACCCAAACACTTTTTAACAATGTGTCTTTAGCACGGAGGAGGGATGATATGCCGGACGTAAACGAGGTTCGCAGTGACGAAGTTCAGGCCGTGGCGCAGGCGCCGCCGAAGAAAAAGCCGAAGACTTCCGTCTGGTCGGACCTTTTGCTCTTGCTTTTGAAGATACTCGTTATCATCCTGCTCTTTGTATTAATGTTTACATTTTTATTTGGAGCAACCCGGTACTCAGATGTTGCCATGCAGCCGAACATAAAAGCGGGTGATTTAGTTATCTACTATCGGCTGGATAAAACATATGTTGCCACCAACTGTGTGGCACTGAAGTACCAGGGCAAGACACAGGTCATGCGGGTGGTTGCCGTAGAAGGCGACACCGTTGATATGACAGCGGATGGCTTGGTCATTAACGGGGCTCTTCAGAGCGAACCGGACCCCAGCAAGCAGACGCTGCCGTACACGGAGGGCATTGAGTTTCCCCTGACCCTCCAGAAAGGCGAAGTCTTCCTCCTGGGCGATGACCGTGAAAACTCCGCCGACTCCCGCGTCTATGGCGCGGTAAACGCCAAAGATACCCTGGGCGAAGTCATGACCGTCATCCGACGGCGGAATATTTAGTTGAAAATAACTGCAAATCCTTTGTTTCCCCTCAGGCGATGCAGTCATTTTTGAAAATATTTTATTTCTTCATTCGAACACAAACCCCTAATGAACCCTTTTGAATTTTAGGAGGCAAACTTATGAAAAAACTTATTAGTATCCTCGTTGCTCTTGCAATGATGATGACACTGTGTGTAAGCGCATTTGCAGCAGATGATGATATTAACACAGCAATTCATCAAATCACTCTTTCAAAGAA
>ONLO01000023.1 GCA_900318715.1 uncultured Eubacteriales bacterium
CCGGCCGCGCGGGTGCCGACCTCGGCACAGAGCCGGTCGGCCGCTTCCGCCTGGACCATGACCGTCAAGGATTCCACGGGCAGGGAACTGCCGAGCAGTTTCATGATGACGGGCGAGGTAATGTAGTACGGCAGGTTGGCGCACACCACGACGGGCATGCCCGGAAATTCTTCGGCAAGCAGGGCGGCAAGGTCGAGCTTCAGGACGTCGCCGTGTACCAGATGCACATTGTCAAAGCCGGCCAGCGTCTCTTCCAGAATGGGGAAGAGCCGGTCGTCCAGTTCCACCGAAACCACTTTTGCGGCGCGCCGGGCCAGTTCCACGGTCAGGACGCCAATGCCGGGGCCAATTTCCAGAACGCCGTATTCCGGGCCGGGAATGGCCTCGTCCGCCATGTGCGGGCAGACGTCCGGGTCAATGAGGAAGTTCTGGCCGAGGCGTTTGTCGAACGAAAACCCGTGACGGGACAGGAGCCCGCGGATTTCATGGATATCAGAGAGTTCCATACGGGACCTCCTTTCGTACCGTCATAAAAAGCGGGTTCATTATACCGCAAACGCCGGTGTTTTCCAACTTTGACAGGAAAATGGCATGGTTGACGGTTTGTTCCAAAAACGATTCCATTTTCTGTAAAATACTTAGTGAAATGAACTTGAAAAAGCATGCTATGTGTGTTTGAATTAAATTTAGAACAATGGGTTTTTAGCACCAATTCTCACGGACCCATTGCAGAAGGGAGGTCTCCTCCGTGGAGAAAGAAGCAACCGTAATTGCCTTGACCGGAAAAGGTGGTGTCGGGAAGACCACCATTTCGGCTACCATAGTCCGTCTGCTGACCGAAGCATATCCGGACGCCAAGATCCTCGCCATTGACGCGGACCCGGCCATCGGCCTGTCCATTGCCCTTGGCGCGGAAGTCAAAGAAACCCTGGACGACATCCGGCAGCGCGTGGCGGACGACGTCACCGGCAAGCTGCAGGACACGCAGGACATTCTGGCGGAAGCCAAATTCCGCATTTTCGAAGCCATTGAGGAGCAGCACGGGTTTGCGTTCCTGGCCATCGGCCGGCCGGAGTCGGCGGGCTGTTACTGCGCCATCAACACATACCTGCGGGAAGTCATCGGCATGCTCGTCAAGGACTTCGACTACGTCGTCATTGACGGCGAAGCCGGCATTGAGCAGATCAACCGCCGCGTCATGGACAAGGTCACGCACCTTCTGTGCGTCTCCGACCAGAGCCGCCGCGGCCTGCAGATCATCGGCACCATTAAGAACGTGGCCGACGGACTCGTCATGTACGACAAGGCCGGCCTCATTCTGAACCGCGCCGCCTATCCGGAGAAAATTGACTTTACGGACATGGACGGCATTCCTGTGGTAGCGGTCATCGGCCCGGACGAAACACTGGCCGAGAACGACATTGAAGGCGAGAGCGTGTTCGAGCTGCCGGAGGACTGCAACGTCATGAAGGGAACCCGTACAGCACTGGAAAATATTGGAATCTTATAAGGGAAATACTGGCAACACCAAAGGGGAAGACATCTTATGAAACTGTATGACAAACTCATTGGGGAGACCGCCGAACTGCTGGCCCCCGCCACGCCGTCCGTCTACGCGTACGACCCCGGTTCCTGCTGGGCCGACAACGGCAAGAGCGAACTGGTCATGATGCGGGACGCCGCCTTCGAACTCGGCGGAAACAACCTGCCGTCCGTCAACTTCACCATGGTCACCACCACGGAAGGCATTGTTGACAAGGACGAAGTCTGTGTCTACGGACCGGATCTGCCGCAGATCCACGGCCCCGTCTCCTTCGCCCGCATTGTCATGCTCGAGGTCGAGGATCTCGGGGAGACCGAGGACGAGGAGAAGGCCTACAACGCCATCCGGGACCTTGAGTTCGTGCGGTACCACGTCTATCCGACCGGCTACATGGTCCGCGTCTCTTCGGAGAGCAACCAGGAGCAGGTCCGCCTCAGCAAGCAGGCCATTTCCAGCGGCATCAACTTTGCCAAGGTCGGCAATGACTACATTTCGAAGTACAAGGCGCTGGACTCCGTGAAACACGCGAAAATCATTTTCGTGGTGGACTCTCCGGTCGTGGAGCAGCTCCAGCCGTACGCCAAGAAGGTCGACGACATTACCAAGACGCTGACCCACATTCTGGACGGCATGGCCACCGACTGCAGCCACTGTGACATGAAAGCCATCTGTGACGAAGTCGAAGGCATGAAAGAACTCCACCTCGGCAAAAAGAAGAGCTGATTCGTTGCAACGTCTGAGCGGCGGTCCGGAAAGGGCCGCCGCTCTTGCATTGCACCGTCTGAAATGCTAAAATTTCTTTTGCAAAAATGCCATATGCCCGCGTAGCTCAGCAGGATAGAGCGACCGCCTCCTAAGCGTGAGGTGCCCCTTCCGCTGAGCTTGGGACTTGAAAATAACTGTTGAGTTCGAATGTGGACATCACAGTGCAAGCGGCAGCTTCACCCTTCCGCCAAAATGGCGGGCACGTGTTTCTGCCCCAACTAAGGAGATCGGATGAGTCCATTAGATAAAATCCGAAAATCCGGTCTCCTGCGGGTGGCTCCCGAAGGCCAAAAAACCTAGGAAATAAGCCAAAAGTTGAATACGTCTCCGTAGCTCAGTAGGATAGAGCGGTCGCCTCCTAAGCGACAGGCCGGAGGTTCGAATCCTCTCGGGGACGCCAGA
>ONLO01000060.1 GCA_900318715.1 uncultured Eubacteriales bacterium
ATGCGGATTTAGCTCATCTGGTAGAGCGCCACCTTGCCAAGGTGGAGGTAGCGGGTTCGAGCCCCGTAATCCGCTCCATTTTTTTATCAGGACTTCGTTCCTGAGTCTGGCACCATAGCCAAGTGGTAAGGCAGAGGTCTGCAAAACCTTTATGCCCCGGTTCAAATCCGGGTGGTGCCTCCAACAAAGACCTGCACGTTGTGCAGGTCTTTCTTTGTTTCTGAACAAATTGTGCAATTTTGCCTAAAAATTGTTTAACAGAATTGATTGTTTTTATATTTGTACCATATTATAATTATTTTGTTATGAAGTTATCCGTACAGGCCTGTGTGGGTCAGGCCGTGCGGAATTTCGGACACGTTCGCAAATGTTTTTGTCAGGAAAGAGAAAAGAGGGAGATGAAAAAATGACGGAGTTTGGTGCATACATGGGGAAGGTCATTATGATTGACCTTGCCACCCATGTGGTTTCTGAATATCCCTGGACCGACAAAGACCGTCACAGAACCATCGGCGGAAAGATTATGGCGGGCGACATCCTGCTGCATCACATCCGCCCCGGCATGACGGCCTATGATGACGACAACTGGATCGTCATTACCACCGGCCCGCTGACCGGCACCGGTTCGCCCAGTACCTCGCGGTTCAACATTTCAACCATCTCGCCGCAGACGGGGCTCATTACCTCGTCCAACAGCGGCGGTGACTTCGGTCTGATGCTGAAACGCTGCGGCTACGACGGCTGCATTATTACCGGCAAATCCGAAACGCCGGTCCACATTGAAATTTCCGAGGACGAGGTGCTCTTCCACGACGCCTCCGAACTCTGGGGTCTGGAGGTCACGCCGACCCAGGAAGCCCTGCCGAAAGGCCATGGCGCCAATCTGGTCATTGGCCCCGCCGGCGAGAACAAAGTTCTCTATGCCGCAGTCATGTCCGGTGAGCGCGCTCACGGACGCGGCGGCGTCGGCGCCGTGTTCGGCGACAAAAAGATTAAAGCCATTACCGCAAAAGGGTTCAAACACCCGAAGATTGTGGATGAAGAAGGCTTCCGTGCTCTCAACCGCAAATGGTGCCGGACCCTCCGCAACCACGCGCTTACAGGCCGTCAGGTGCCTCAGCTTGGAACGGCCGGCCTTGTCACGCCCATGCAAGCGCGGAACATCCTGGCCACCAAGAACTTCACCAGAGGTCAGTTTGACGACTTTGACATGGTCTCGGGTGAGACCCTGGCCGAAGAGCATCTGCTCCGGAACTCCGGATGCACTACTTGTGTCATCCAGTGCACCCGCCGCTGCGAAGTGGAGGGGAAAGATGTCAAAGGCCCCGAGCTGGAAATCCTCGGCCTCATGGGTCCGAACATCCTGAACAATGACCTCGAAGCCATTATCCGCTGGAACTACCTCATTGATGAAATGGGCATGGATACCATTTCCACGGCCGGCACCATTGCCTTCGCCATGGAACTCAATGAAAAAGGCATGTGGGACAGCGGCCTCGAGTTCGGCAAAATTGACAACATTGACCAGATGATCATAGACATTGCCCACCGCGAAGGAAAGGGAGACGAACTGGCCAACGGCTCCAAAAAGATGGCCGAGAAATTCGGCGGCATGGAGTTTGCCATTCAGGCCAAGGGCATGGAACTGTCCGCTTACGAGCCCCGCGCCACGTTCGGACAGGGCCTTGGCTACGCGGTCTCCAACCGCGGCGGCTGCCACCTGAACGCCGGTTACCTGGTCTTCGCCGAAGGCCTGGGCCTGGACGTCAACGGCCTGCGGCCGCTCGGCAAGGGCCAGCTGGCCATTATGTTCCAGAACCTGATGGAAGCCATCTCGGCGGCGGGCTCCTGCCTGTTCACGAGTTATGCGGTCTTCCCGACCTTTGTCTTTGACCGTCCGAACCATCCCATTACCAAAGTGGTGAACTGGATCATGCCGTATCTGGCGCCCGTTCTGTTCGCCCTGAATTACATTTATCCGCTGCTGCAGATGCAGCTGTTCCTCATTCCGCATTCCTCCGCCATCCATAAGGCCTCCGGCATGAAGATGACGCTCGGCGACTTCCTCGTTGCCGGCGACCGTGGCTGGAACACGGAACGTGCGGCCAACATTATCCTTGGCCAGAAGCCCGGCGCCGATGCCCTGCCGAAGCGTCTGACCACAGAACCGCAGGTTCCCGGCACGGGCAAAACCGTCCCGCTGAAGGAAATGCTGAGAGCATTCTATGCCAACCGCGGCTGGATCAACGGCGTTCCCACGAAGTGGAAGCTGGCTACCCTTGGCATCAAGGTCCCGAAGGGGACCGAGAAACTGTTCCCGGGAGGTGTCCGATAATGGCAAAAGTAAAAGTCAAAGTATTCGGCGTTTACCGCGTGGACTCCGGCGTCAAGGAATATGAAGCTGAAGCGTCCGTTGTGGATGAAGTCTTTCTGAGCCTCAACTACCTCAGCAAGGTGCCGGATTCCAACATCAACTTTAACAACGCTGCGGTCTTCGTCAACCATCAGAAGTGCCCGAGAGGGTCCATGAAACTCAACGAAGGCGATGAAGTCTGGGTCATGTCGCCCGCCGGCGGCGGTTAAGGGAAGGAGGAACCGTAGTATGGCACATGTCATTCGAAAAGAGTTTTGTTTCGGCTGCGGCGCCTGTGCGTTCGCCTGCCCGTTCAACGTCCCGGTCTATGACCTGGAGACGAATACCTACAGCATTCCGGATGAGAAATGCGTGGACTGCGGCCAGTGCCGGGACATCTGCCCGGGCTCCGCAATTATTCCCGGGGACAACGCCCGGAGAGTCCTCGCCATCAGCATTGATCAGGATGCCTGCATCGGCTGCTCCATGTGTGCCCGGAACTGCCCGGCCGGAGCCATTACCGGTGAAATCAAACATCCGTACACCATCCATGAGGAGAAGTGTATTAAGTGCGGTTACTGCCTGACCAAGTGCAAGAAGGACGCCATCCGCGCCACGTTCACCACGGTCTATGCAAAGCCGGTCCTGTAAGGATTAATAACCCGTTGACAAATACCCACAGGGGGTATATTCTGGAAGCAGAATCCAGATACCCCATGTGGGTATTTTTATGTGCAGAAACGAGGTGTTTCCATGGCAACACAGAAGAAGGCCTGCTGCGGGACCGGGGTACACGACCACAAGGAGCGCACACCCGAGCAGAAGAAGGCCCTGATGAACCGGCTGAACCGCATAGAGGGGCAGATTCGGGGCATCAGGAAAATGGTGGAGGAAGACGCCTACTGCCCGGACATCCTGATCCAGGCTTCGGCGGCAAATTCGGCCATGAATTCGTTTTCCAAGGAGCTGCTGGCGGCACACGTCCGCGGCTGCGTGGCGGACGACATCCGGGAGGGCAACGACGAGACCATTGACGAACTGGTCACGGTCCTCCGCAAACTCATGAAGTAAGGATAGAAAGGATTCCGGAATGGATACGTACAACATTACCGGTATGAGCTGCGCCGCGTGCAGTGCGCGGGTGCAGAAGGCGGCGGGGGAGGTCCCCGGCGTGGAGAAGGCAGAGGTCAATCTGCTGACCAACTCCATGAATATTGTGGGCGATGCAGCTCCTTCCGCCATTATCAAAGCCGTGGAAAACGCCGGGTATGGCGCGTCCCTCCGCGGCGGGAGCGCGGATGCGAAGAAATCCTCCTCCTCATTCCTGGCGGAGCAGGAGGAGGCCCTGAAGGATACGGAGACGCCCCGGCTCATCCGGCGGCTGATCCTCTCGGCCGTCATCCTGCTGGTCCTCATGTATTGCTCCATGGGGCATATGATGTGGGGCTGGCCGCTGCCGCATTTCTTTGACAACAACCATGTGGCCATGGGTCTCGTACAGATGATCCTGTCCGCGGTCATCATGGGTATCAACCGGAAGTTCTTTGTGAGCGGCTTCAAGGGCCTGTGGCACCGGTCGCCGAACATGGACACGCTCGTGGCCCTCGGGTCGGCGGCGTCCTTTGGCTACAGCCTCTACGCGCTGTTCCAGATGACGCGGGCGCAGGTCGACGGCGGCGCGGACGCGGCCATGACGTTCATGAACAGCTTCTACTTCGAGTCCGCCGCCATGATCCTCGTGCTCATAACCGTCGGCAAGACACTGGAGTCCTACTCCAAGGGCCGCACAACGGATGCGCTGAAGAGCCTTATGAAGCTGGCGCCGAAGACGGCCACCCTGGTCCGGGACGGCGCCGAGGTGACGGTATCCGTGGACGAGGTGCAGACCGGTGACACCTTTGTCGTGCGCCCCGGCGAGAGCATTCCGGTGGACGGCATTGTGCTGGAGGGCTCCGGCGCGGTCAACGAGTCTGCCCTGACCGGCGAGAGCATTCCGGCGGACAAGGAGCCGGGGGACAAGGTGTCCTCCGCCACCATAAACCAGTCCGGGTTCCTGACCTGCCAGGCCACGAATGTCGGGGAAGATACGTCTCTGGCGAAGATCATCCGGATGGTGTCCGACGCGTCCGCCGGCAAGGCACCCATTGCCAAGCTGGCCGACCAGGTGGCCGGCGTCTTTGTCCCCATTGTCATGGGCATTGCGCTCCTGACCGCCCTGGTCTGGATGCTGATTGGCCGGGGCTTCGAGTTCTCCCTGCTGCGCGGCATTTCGGTGCTGGTCATCAGCTGTCCTTGCGCGCTCGGCCTGGCCACCCCGGTGGCCATTATGGTCGGCAACGGCAAAGGCGCCCGCAGCGGCATTCTGTTCAAGACGGCCGAAACGCTGGAGCAGACCGGCAAAGTGGCGGCCGTGGCGCTGGACAAGACCGGCACCATTACCAGCGGCGAGCCGAAGGTCACGGACCTTCTTCCGGCGGCCGGCGTCTCCGAAGAGGAGCTCCTCTCGGTGGCCTGTGCGCTGGAGCAGAAGAGTGAACACCCGCTGGCAAAAGCCATCCTGCAAGCGGCCGGGGAGACCGGGCTCACGGTCCCGGCAGCCGACGAGTTCACCGCCCTGCCCGGCAACGGCCTGAAGGGCCGGATCAGCGGCAAAGAAGCGGCCGGCGGCAGTCTCCGGTTCGTGTCGTCCGTGGCGGACATTCCGAATGCCGTCCGGGCACAGGCCGAAACGCTTGCCGAAGCCGGCAAGACGCCGCTGTTTTTCCTGCAGGACGGGACCCTGCTCGGCGTCATTGCCGTGGCAGACGTCATAAAGGAAGACAGTCCGGCAGCCGTCAAACAGCTGCAGAACATGGGCATCCGCGTGGTCATGCTGACCGGCGACAACGAAAAGACGGCAAACGCCATTGGATTAGAAGCCGGCGTGGACAAGGTCGTCGCTGGCGTTCTGCCGGACGGCAAAGCCAGCGTTATCCGGGAGTTGAAGAAGAAGTACGGCCGGGTCGCCATGGTCGGCGACGGCATCAACGACGCGCCCGCTCTGACGGTAGCCGACACCGGCATTGCCATCGGCGCCGGTACGGACGTGGCCATTGACGCAGCCGACGTCGTCCTCATGAACAGTACCCTAATGGATGTGCCCGCCGCGGTCCGTCTGTCCCGTCAGACCCGCACGAACATCAAAGAGAACCTGTTTTGGGCATTCTTTTACAACGTCATCTGCATTCCGCTGGCAGCCGGCGTTTTCGAGCCCGTATTCGGCTGGGTCTTAAGCCCCATGGTCGGCGCCGCCGCCATGAGCCTGTCCAGCTTTTTCGTCGTAACCAACGCACTCCGGCTGAACCTGTTCAACGTCCGGAGTACGAAACATGATAGACCAAAAACCATGACAAAGGAGAGTTCCGCAATGGAGAAAACAATTCGAGTAGAAGGCATGATGTGCGAGCACTGCGAAGCCCGCGTCAAAGAGGCTCTGGAAAAGGTCAAAGGCGTGGACGCCGCCGCACCGAACCATGAGAAGGACGAAGTCGTCCTGACGCTCAGCAAAGACGTCAAGGAAGCCAAACTGGCCAAAGCCGTGGAAGAGGCCGGCTACCAGTTCATCGGCTGATGTTCGGGAAAATACACTTATGGCGTATCAGGCCCTTTTCTGGTAGAATAAGGAAAGAATTCCACCCGAAATAACATGACGGCCGGATGTCTGGGAGACGACCCGGACATCCGGTTTCCATTTTGCCTGTTTTTTACCGTGACTGGAGGCGGATCCATGGATCAGCGGATTGATCTCATTCTGAATGAAGTGAAAAAAGTCATTGTGGGTAAAGATGACGTTCTGGAAACCGTCCTCATGGCGGTGCTGGCCGGCGGACACGTTCTGCTGGAAGACGTGCCGGGGGTCGGGAAGACCCAGCTTGCCCTGGCGTTTTCCAAAGCCATGGGCATGTCCTACGGACGGGTGCAGTTCACCCCGGACACCATGGCGGGGGACGTCACCGGGTTTTCCATTTACAACAAGGAGACGGGCGCGTTCGAATTCCGGCCGGGCCCGGTGTTCTCCAATTTCTTCCTGGGGGACGAAATCAACCGTACCTCGCCCAAGACGCAGGCTGCCCTGCTGCAGGTCATGGAGGAACTGCAGGCAACGGTAGACGGCAAAACGTATCGGCTGCCCGAACCGTTCCTCTGCGTGGCCACCCAGAACCCGCTCGGCAGCGCCGGCACTCAGCGCCTGCCGGACTCCCAGCTGGACCGCTTCATGGTCCGCCTGTCCATGGGGTACCCGACGGTGGAAGAGACTGTGCGGATTGTCCGGGAGCGGGAGGAAGTCCTGCCGCTGGACGCCGTGAAAGCGGTGACCTCCACGGAAGATATCCTGCAGATGCGGCGCCTGGTCTGCGGCGTCTTCATTGCCGACGAACTCGTCCGGTACGCGGCCCGGCTCTGCGAGGCCACCCGGGCGCAGGAAGACATTGAGCAGGGCGTCAGCCCGCGCGCCGTTCTGGCACTGGTCCAGATGGCCAAGGCCCGCGCGTACTGCAAGGGGAGAGACTACGTGGTGCCAGAGGACCTGTCCGTCCTCTTCCTGCCGGTCTGCGGCCACCGCATTGTCCTGACCCCGCGCGCCAAACTGCACAAGAAGACCCCGGAAGCGGCCCTTCGGGAGACGCTCTCGGCGGTGCGAAAGCCCTCGCCGGCCGACCGGAAATAAGGGGCTTCCCATGCGTAACAACCGTATTTTCCTGGCTGCGGTGCTGCTGGTCCTGCTGTTGCTGCAGCTGTATGTCAACAATGTGTTCTCCCTCATGCTGCTGGTCACAGGCATCTTCCTGCCGGTCCTGTCGGTTCTGCTCGGCCTCCGGATGCACCGCTGCCTCCGTGTGCGGATGGACGTGCCGGAGACCGTGGATTACGGGAACCGGGAAGAGGCGGCCATCCGGCTGCGGCTGGAGAATACGTCCCGCCGGTCCGCCGCCGCGGTCTGCGGGACCCTTTGCCTGAACAATCTGCTGACTGGTTCCTCCGCGGCCCGCCGGTTCCAGTCGTCGGTCAGCGGCCGCAGTACCCATACCCTCCGGTTCCTGCCGGAGGATCTGGAGGTCGGACGGACCGACGTCAGCGTGGAGCATCTGTATGTAACGGACCTGTTCCATCTGGTGGCCTTCCGGCTGCCGCTGCCGCCGAAGGACCGCTTTGTGGTGCTGCCCCCGGAACTCCCGGTCACCGTGGAGACGGAGCGCAGCCGGGAAATCCGCGGCGACTCCGACCAGTTCTCCGAACAGGAGCCCGGCCCGGACCCGAGTGAACTCTTTGACCTCCGGGACTATGCCCCGGGCGACCCGGTCCGCGCCATCCACTGGAAACAGACGGCCCGGCAGGGGCGTCCGCAGGTCCGGGAATTCTCGAAACCGCTGACCTGGTCGGCCGTCGTCCTGCCCGAACTCACCGGGACCGATCCGGCCGCACGGGAGGCCGAAGCCGCCTATGCCTGGAACCTGTCGCTGGCCCTGCTGGAGGCCGGGGTCCCGCATACGCTGAGCTGGTACTCCGGCGCGGAAGGACGGCTTCTGAGCCGCAACCTCAGCAGCGTCGAAGACCTGGAACTGGCCGGAGAGGCATTCCTCTCCGCTGTACCGTATGAGACGCCGGATGCGGCCCTGGTCAACCTGCTGTCGTCGGATGCCGCGGGGTCCGGCACCACGCTGTTTTATCTGACCCCGACGCTGCAGAGCCCGGCTCTGCCGGAGGCGGCGGTCACGCTGCCGGTGCACATCCTTGCATTCGGCGAACCGGATCTTCCGCCGGAGGAGGCCGAGGGGCTTCCCGTCCGGTTCCTGCCGGTCCGGATGACCGGGGCGCCGGCACTGAATCTGTATGTATAACATTTCGTTTTAAGGAAGTTTGTGTATGAAACTACGAACGGTCCAGAGTGCTCCCCGGAGCAACCTCAGGATGACGGCTGCAGATCTTGCAGCGGTCGTCCTGCTGAACCTGTTCTTCTGGCTGCTCCAGAGCTCCATGACGGGCATTTCCCTGACCGTTCCGGCCATTCTTCTTATCCTGTTTTTGCCGGTGGCCCTGTACCTGTTCGGCCTCATCCGGACCTTCGGCCGGTACCAGATCTTCTACTCCCTGATGCTGGCGGCCGTTGCACTGCTGCTCGGCTTCAAGGCCCTCCGCACCTCGTTTGCGGCCCTGTTCTCCACCATCGGCATGAAGATTGCCGCGGAAGGCGGGCCCCTGTTTACGGGAATCCGCGCCGCCTCGGAGACGGCGCAGGAGGCTTCCACTCTGTTCCCGGCGGCCGCCCTTCTCATTTTCCTGTCCTCGGCGGTCTTTGCATCGGTTCTGCAGTCCCGCCGCGGATCCGTGGCCATCGTCTACACTGGCCTGCCCGTTCTGACCGGCCTGGTCCTGCGGCTGGTGCCCGGCCACAAGCTGCTGTTTGTGGCATTCCTGGTCACCCTGACGTTCTTTGTCCTGCTCTGCCGTCTGCGGGCCGGGGAAGGGAAACTGTCCATCCGGTCCCAGACCACGCAGATTACGGCCGTGCTGCTGGCCTTCCTGCTGCTGTTCTCCATTCTGACCCTGCACTACCAGACCTCGGAGGGGTCCGAGCAGCTGCGCAACTCGGTCAGCGAAAAAATCCAGAAGTTCCGGTATGCGCCGAAGGAACCGACCTATGCGCTGCCGGGCGGAAACCTTGCCAACGCCACTGCCAGCGTGAACGGGGACCACGAGGTGTTCACCGTCACCATGAACGACAAGGCCACGCAGCACCTCCGCGCGTTCGTGGGCGAGTCACTGGTCAAAGGAACCTGGTCCCCGCTGGACCCGGGCACCTTCAGCAAAAAGGACCGCAAGAGTCTGGAGACCCTTTCGGCGCAGAAGTTCTATCCGTACCTCATGCTTGGCCAGATTTATCAGATGGATGCCGACACCACCTGGACCAAGACCCATGAGTCGGCCATGACCATTGAGAATACCGGCGAGTTCCGCCATATCCTGTATATGCCGTATGAGGCCAAGGCGGACGAGAATCTCATCCGCGAAAACGACCTGACCATGACCGGTTTCTACGCCGCCGGCCTCCGGGGCACGCGCCGCTATGACCTTGTGACCTACGCCCCGAAAATTGAGGACTACCTGAAGACGGACCTTGCGGACCGTCTCAAGAGCCTGAACCGCGCCGACGGGTACGAGGCGTATCAGGAAAACGAACTCCTGTACCGGTCCTTTGTGGAACGCCACTATCTGGACCCGGGCTTCGACTACGACGAAACGCTGACACCGGAACTGGATCTTGCAAACCTGAAGGGCAAGGACACCTATGAGGTCCTGCACGCCATCCGGGACTACTTCACTGTCTATTTCAAATACGACGAACACCCGGGCGCCCCGTCCGGCGACCCGCTGGTCTGGTTTGCGGAAAAAGACCGGAAGGGCTATGACCCGCACTTCGTCTCACTGGCCGTCCTGCTGTTCCGGGAGGCGGGCATTCCGGCCCGGTACGTGGAAGGCTATATCATTGACAAAACGGATCTGAAATCCGCCGGCAAGAACGAGGACGGGGACACCGTCGTCACCGTCACCGACCGGGACGCCCACGCCTGGGCGGAGGTCTACGAAGACGGCGTCGGCTGGGTCCCGGTGGACGTCATGCCGGGCGTCCTGGCGGCGGCAGGAAACGAGGAGAGCCCGGAAAAAGAGGAGAGCGCGGCGGTACCGGAAGAAGCTGAATCGCCCGGAGAACCCGAACCCTCCGCGGACGAATCTTCCGAACAGCCCGACGAACCGTCCCGGGTGCTGCCGGTCCTCCTAAAAATCCTTTGCGTCCTTCTCGGCGTGCTCCTGCTGCTGGCCGGACTCCTGTTCCTCGCCAACACACTCATCCGCCGGCGCATTGACCGCGCGGATTCGGAACAGTCCACCTACCTCGGCTACCGGTACCTCTACGCCATGCTGCAACTGACCGGCTACCGTCCGGACCTGCGGAATCCGAAGGCCGTGGCGGACGCGGTGGACCCCGACCTTGCGGACTATGTGGATCTCGTGTTTCAGGAGCGGTATTCCCGCGAAAACCTGACGGACGGCGAGCGCCGGGCCGCGGCGGATTATGTTCTGAATTTAACGCGGAACCCCCGCGCTTTGGCTTTACACCGCAAAGCAAAACCTTTATAATAATTTCTGATATCAAAATACCCGTTTTGCGGGTGGACAGGACGGAAGAAAATGGCTTGCAAATTTCAGCGCATCCTTTTGAAACTCAGCGGAGAAGTCCTTGCCGGCGAGCAGGGCCACGGGTTTGACTTTGACGTCATTGAGCGCATCTGCTCGGCCGTCAAAAGCGTCACCGAAATGGGGGTCCAGGTCGGCATTGTCATTGGCGGCGGCAACTTCTGGAGAGGCCGTTCCAGCGGCACCATGGACCGTCAGCGCGCCGATTCCATCGGCATGCTCGGCACCGTCATGAACTCCATTGCCGTGGCGGATACGCTCATTGCCCTCGGGGTCCCCGCCAAAGTGTACTCGGCGGTCCCCATGGAACCCATTGCCGAAGGGTACAACCCGGAAAAGGTCAAATGGGACCTTGGCCAGGGCACGGTCACCATCTTCGGCGCCGGAACCGGCAACCCGTTCTTCTCCACGGACTCCGCCGGAGCCCTTCGCGCCGCCCAGATTGAGGCGGACGTCATCTTCAAGGCCACCAATGTGGAAGGCGTGTATGACAAGGACCCGAACAAGTTCCCGGATGCCGTGAAATTCGACACGCTGACCCAGACGGAACTCCTGGAAAAAGGACTGACCGTCATGGATGCTGCCGCCGCGTCCCTCTGCCGGGACAACGGCATTGACATCCTGGTCTTCAACCTGAATGACCCGCAGAACATTGTTCGTGCCGTCCGCGGGGAAAACGTCGGCACACTCGTTTCCAGTCAATAACGAAATTCAAATACGTGGGAGGTTTCAACCATGGAAGCTTATGAACGCGCAAACGGTCGGATGGAAAAAGCCATTGCCTCGCTGCAGAATGACTATGCAGACATTCGCGCAGGCCGTGCCAATCCGAGTGTTCTGAACAAAGTCATGGTCGACTATTACGGCACGCCGACGCCCATTAACCAGGTCGGTTCCGTAACGGTTGCCGAAGCCCGGATCCTGGTCATCCAGCCCTGGGACAAAGGCCTGCTGAAGGAAATTACCAAGGCCATCCAGGCGTCGGAAATCGGCATTAACCCGCAGAATGACGGAAACGTCATCCGGCTTACGTTCCCGACCCTGACCGAGGACCGCCGTAAGGAACTGTCCAAGGACATCTCCAAGCGCGCGGAAGAGGCCAAGGTTGCCATCCGGAACATCCGCCGGGACGGCATGGATGACATCAAGAAGGCGAAAAAGGCGAATGAAATTACCGAAGACGACCAGAAGGATGAAGAAGAGCGTCTGCAGAAGCTGACGGACAAATTCATTAAAGAGGTTGAGGAAATTTCCGCCGCCAAGGTCAAAGAAATTATGTCCATCTGACCTTGAACCACATACAGAGAACAAGGATTCAAGGCGCCGGAAACGGACGCCTTGAATTTGTATCTTCCCGGATTTAGGAGAGTTTTGGTATGTCGAATCTGCCACCCAAAGAATTCATGCCGAAGCACGTCGGCCTCATTATGGACGGCAACGGCCGCTGGGCGCGCGAACGCGGCCTGGACCGCAGTGCCGGCCATGCGGAAGGCGCCAAGGTCATGAAGCGCATTATGGACTACGGGCACGACATCGGCCTTTCGGCCATGACGTTCTACGCGTTTTCCACCGAGAACTGGAAGCGCCCGCAGCACGAAGTGGATGTGCTCATGGACCTGTTCAAGGACTACCTGAAAGAGGCCGACGAGACCAAGTACGAGCGGGAGAAGCGGGGCTTTTACCTGCGGGTCATCGGAGACATTTCCGCACTGCCGCTGGAACTGCAGCTCCTGGCCAAATCCGTTCAGCTGGTCATGAAAGACAAGTCCGCCATGGTGGTCAACCTGGCCATCAACTACGGCGGGCAGCAGGAAATTACCCGCGCCTGCCGGCAGATTGCCGAAGAGGTCAAAAAGGGGAAACTGTCCCCGAAGGACATTACGGAGGAGACCATTGAGTCCCACCTCTACACCGCCGGGCTCCCGGCGCCGGACCTCATCATCCGGCCGAGCGGGGAACTCCGGCTCTCCAACTTCCTGACCTGGCAGTCCGCGTATTCGGAGCTCTGGTTTGACAACATTGCCTGGCCGGACTTTACTCCGGACGACCTGGACCGTGCCATTATGGACTATGCCAAACGCGACCGCCGCTTCGGCGGGCTCAGCGAAAAAGACCATTAAGCTTTTTGGAGTGGAATCCTATGAAAACAAGATTTATTTCCAGCATCTTCATTGCCATTATCCTGTTCACCGCATACGCCTTCATGTTCACGCCGGTCTTTGACATCCTGGTCATGGTCCTGGCCGGCGCCGCCTGCTACGAAGTCATGAAGGTGGCCGGCGTCAAGAGCATTCCGCTGCGGGTCGTGGCCATCCTGTTTTCCCTGGCCCTGGTCCTCGGGGTCATCTACGTGTCGCGTGTCCCGGTCAGCCTCGTGGCCATGGCGTATGTCTTAGGCCTCGTGCTTCTGACGGTGTGCAGTTACCCGGACATTCCGTTTGTGGACCTGGCCGTCACCGTGTACGCATCCTTCATCATTCCGCTGGCGTTCTCCACCATGTCGCTCGTGGCGGACATGTACAAGATCTTTCCCGGCAACATTGACCGTGCGGAGACACGGTTGCTGCTCTGGAACTGTGTGGCAACGGCGCTCTTCACGGACGTCTTTGCCTATCTGGTCGGCACCAAGTTCGGCAAGCACAAGATGACGCCGAACTTAAGCCCCAAGAAGAGCTGGGAAGGCGCCATCGGCGGCGTCGTCTGCGTCGTTCTTCTGAACCTCGGATTCCTGGCCGTGTTCCACGCCCTGACGAAGGAGTCGTTCTTCCTGCCCATCTGGGCCTATATCCTCATGAACATTATTGTTTCCATCCTGTCCATGTTCGGCGATCTAATGGCGTCCCTCATCAAACGTCATTACGGGGCGAAGGATTTCTCTCATCTCATTCCCGGACACGGCGGCATTATGGACCGGTTCGACAGCGTCATTATGGCGGCACCGGCCATGTATCTGTTCCTGATGGTGTATGGATTGGCGGTGCTGTAAGATGACGGATAGCATTATTATCCTGGGGTCCACCGGTTCCATCGGCACCCAGACACTGGAAGTCGCCCGCGCCCACGGCATCCGGGTGCACGCCCTGACCGCTTCCTCCAATGCGGAAAAACTGGAGGAGCAGATCCGGGAATTCCACCCGAAGAAAGCGGCACTCCTCTCCGAAGAGGCCGCCGAAGACCTCCGGGTCCGCGTGGCGGATACGGACACCGAAGTCCTCTCCGGCATCGGCGGCATCTGTGACTGCGCTTCGGACCCGGGCGGAGAGACCGTGGTCAACGCCATTGTCGGCATTGCCGGTCTTCTGCCCACCATGGACGCCATTTCGGCCGGGCACAACATTGCGCTGGCCAACAAGGAAACGCTGGTGACCGGCGGCAAGTTGGTGACCCGTGCCGCCCGGGAAAAGGGCGTCAAGATCCTGCCCGTGGACAGCGAACACTCGGCCATTTTCCAGTCCCTGCAGGGGGCTCCGAAAAACCGCGCCATTAAAAAAATCCTTTTGACCGCATCCGGCGGACCGTTCTTCGGACGGACCCGGGACGACCTCGAAGAGGTCACGGTCGAGCAGGCCCTGAACCATCCGAACTGGAGCATGGGTGCCAAAATTACCATTGACTCTGCTACCATGATGAACAAGGGCCTGGAAATAATTGAAGCCTGCTGGCTGTTCGGCGTACCGGAGGACAAAATCCAGGTCGTCGTTCACCGGGAGAGCATTCTCCACAGCGCCGTCATGTTCGAAGACAACGCCGTCATTGGGCAGCTTGGCCTGCCGGACATGAAAATTCCCATCCAGTATGCCCTGACGTACCCGGACCGCTTCCTCTGCCCGACAGAGGAGCTGGACCTGGCCAAACTCGGCACCCTGACCTTTGCGGATCCGGACACCGAAACCTTCGACTGCCTGGCCATCTGCCGGGAAGCCTTCCGCCGCGGCGGACTCTACCCGACGGCGGCCAACTCGGCCAACGAACAGGCCAATGCCATGTTCCGGCAGGGCCGCATTAAGTTCCTGGAAATTGGGGAACTGGTCGGGGAGGCCATGGAGGCCTGTGACAACAAACAGGACTTCAACCTTCCGGACGTCATGGCGGCGGACCGCCTGGCGCGGGAGTTCGTCATGGAGCGCCTCGGCCTCCGTCCGGCGCAGCTGTAACCAGAGAGGAGGAAGCCCATGGCTTCTCTTGGCCTGGCCTTCGGCAAGGTGTGGCCCATCCTGGCCGCACTCCTGTTCTTCGGCCTCATCATCATGACGCATGAAGGCGGGCACTTTGCCGCAGCCAAACTGTTCAAAGTAAAAGTCAATGAATTCGCGGTCGGCATGGGTCCGGTCCTCTGGAAAAAGCAGGGGAAGGAGACCCAGTACTCGGTGCGCCTTCTTCCCATCGGCGGCTACTGCGCCATGGAGGGCGAAGACGAGGACAGCGAGCACGACCGGGCATTCAACAACAAACCGCCCTGGCAGAGGGCCATCATCATTCTGGCCGGCGCCACGGTCAACATTCTGACCGGCATCATCATTATGGCCATTATCCTCGGCACGTCCGACCTCATCGGCACGCCGGGCATCTCCGGGTTCTATGGGGACAAGGCCAGCCAGGAACAGGGTCTGGAAGTCGGGGACCGGATTGTTGCCGTGAACAACCATGTGGTCCGTACGTCCTATGACCTCAGCTACTTCATGATGCGGGACCCGGACGGCGTCATTGACTTCGTCGTGGAGCGGGACGGCAAAAAAGAAGCCATCCGCAGCGTGAAGTTCCAGACGGAAGAGGTGGAGGGGACCAGTACGGTCGTCTATGACTTCTCCATCCTCGGCGTGAAACCGACGCCCGGAAACGTGCTGAAGTATGCGTTTCTTAACTCGTTTTCCATTGTCCGCATTGTCTGGGACAGCCTGATTGACCTCGTCACGCTCAACTACGACTTAAAGCAGCTGTCCGGCCCCATCGGAACGGTCGGCGCCATTGCCGAGACGGCTTCGGATGCGGTCAAGACCACTAACTACTCGTCACTGCTTCTCATCCTGGCCTTCATTGCCATTAACGTCGGGGCGTACAACCTCATCCCGTTCCCGGCGCTCGACGGCGGCCGCTTTCTCTTTATCCTCTTCGAAGGTATTACCGGAAAGCGCGTCTCCCGCAAGGTGGAGGCGGCCATCAACTCGGCCGGCATGGCCCTTTTGCTTGGCCTCATGGTCATTGTCACCGTCAGTGACGTCATGAAATTCTTGTAACCCGTTGTTACATTCAGGAGGCACGCGTTATGGAACGACGCAAGTCCAGAGCGGTCACTGTCGGTGACCTCATCCTCGGCGGGGACGCCCCCATTGTGGTGCAGTCCATGCTCAATGCGCCCCAGGGCAACATTGACGCCAACGTCAAACAGGCCCGCGAACTGCAGGCCGCCGGCTGCCAGATGATCCGCCTTTCCGTGTCCAACGGAGAGGACGTGGAGACCATCCGTGCGCTGAAAGAAGCGGTCTCGGTGCCGCTGGTGGCCGACATCCACCAGCGCTCGGACCTGGCCATGCAGTGCCTGGAGGCCGGCATAGACAAGATCCGCATTAATCCGCGTTACGTCGGCGGTCCGGAAAAGGTCCGCATGGTGGCGGACGCCTGCAAGGCACGCGGCGTGCCCATCCGCGTCGGCGTCAACTCCGGTTCGGTGGAACAGGACCTTCTGGAGAAGTACGGCGGTGTTACGCCGGAAGCCATGGCGGAGAGCGCCATGAACAGCGTGAAAATCCTCGAAGACGCAGACTTCCATGACATTGTCATTTCCATTAAGTCGTCGGACATTCCGACCATGATTACCGCCTACCGCATTGTGGCCGCACAGTGTGACTACCCGCTGCACCTCGGCGTGACCGAGGCCGGCACCGCCCGCATGGGCAAAGTGAAGTCGGCCATTGGCATCGGCGCCCTTCTGGCGGACGGCATCGGCGACACCATCCGCGTCTCCCTGACGGACGACCCCGTGACGGAAATTGACGCGGCCAACGACATCCTGAAAGCCCTGGACCTTCTGCCGGACGCTCCGCAGATGGTATCCTGCCCGACCTGCGGGCGCACCCAGATTGACCTCATTGCCATTGCGGATGAGGTGGAGCGCCGCTTGAACGACGTACACAAGCCCATCAAGGTTGCCGTCATGGGCTGCCCGGTCAACGGACCCGGGGAGGCCAAAAATGCCGACATCGGCATTGCCGGCGGCCGGGGACAGGGCCTGATCTTCAAACACGGTGAGGTGGTCCGGAAAGTTCCGGAAGACCAGCTCATAGACGAACTCTTTAAGGAAATTGAGAGGTTATAACCATTGTCGGAACTCAAGAAATTATCGCAGATTTTTGACCTCCCGCCCGAGGAGGAACTGCCGGCGTCCCTGACCGAGGCCGGCGTTCTCGGCATGTCCCTGAACCGGGAGCGGCGGGTCCTCGAACTCCGCCTCCTGGCGGACGCCCCGGTCGACGCTGACGCGCGCAGCGTGTTTGCCGGCATTCTCCGGGAGACCCTGGGACTCTTCGCCGTCGACCTGGTCATTGAAGGGGCCGGGAACGAACCGGTTCCGGCGGCCGAAAAGCCGGACTTCGACCTTTCGCATATGCCGGAAGTGGAAGCGGAACTGAAACGCCGGGTGCCGTTGACGAACGGCTTCCTGGTCGGCAGTACCTGGTCCATCCAGGACCATGAACTCCACATTGCCCTGACCCACGGCGGCGGGGACCTCCTGGCCAGCTGCAAGGCGGGTGCCGCGCTGGCGGGAATCCTGCATGAACAGTTCGGAACGGACTGGAAGGTTGTGTTCGAAGGCGTCCTGCAGGTGGAGGACAGCAGCGAAAAACTCGAGGAACTCCAGAAGGAGGCGGAGGCAGACGCCCGCGAAGAGCAGGCCCGCAAGGCCCGGGAGGAAGAGGCCAGCCGCCCGCACAAAGTCATGGAGGGCATTCCGCTCTACCTGGAAACCGCCCGTATGCTCTACGGCACCAAAATCGGCCGAAAGCCGAAGCCCATTGACGACATCCGGTTTGACGACGGACAGATTGTGGCCTGGGGCACGGTGTTCGGCCTGGACATCCGTCCCACGAAGGACGGCCGCAGCCGCATTATTACCTTCGGCATTACCGACTACACGAACTCGTATCCGGTCAAAATTTTTGCCCGGGCCGCCGACGTCAAAAAACTCTGTGACGAACTGGAAGACGGCCTGACGGTCCTCGTCCGCGGCGACGTGGTCATGGATAACTACCGCCACGAGTACGTTCTGGACGCCAAGGCCATTGCCAGCGTCAAAAAGATTGAACGGATGGACGACGCGCCGGAGAAGCGCGTGGAACTCCATCTCCACAGCAACATGTCCATGATGGACGCCATGACGGACGCCAAGGAACTCATTTCCCGCGCCGCCAAATGGGGCCACCGCGCCGTTGCCATTACGGACCACGGCGTCCTGCAGGGTTACCCCGGCGCCTTTGCGGCGTCCGAGAAGACCGGCATCAAGGTCATCTACGGCGTGGAATCCTACTGCTTCGACGACCTGACCGCCGGCGCGCCCAGGGACTGGGACACCATCCTGGACAGCCTGCGCAAAAAAGAGGCCTATACGTACCACCAGATTATCCTGGTCAAGAACAACGTCGGCCTCAAGAATCTGTACGGCCTCGTGTCCCGGGCCCATACGGACCATTTCTACAAGAAGCCTATTATCCTGAAGTCCGACCTTGCCGCCAACCGCGAGGGCCTCATCATCGGCACCGCGTGCCAGGCCGGCGAGCTCTACCGCGCCCTGCTCAACAACGCGTCGGAGGAGCGCATCCAGGAAATTGTGAACTTCTACGACTACATGGAAATCCAGCCGAACGGCAACAACGGGTTCCTGCTGCGCCCCTACTACGTCAAGGACAAGGCCACCAAGGAAAACCGCATGATGCCGCCGCGCTTTAACAGCGAGGAAGACCTCTGGGACATCAACCGGAAGATCCTGGCGCTGGCGGACCGCGCCGGCAAGATGACCGTTGCCACCGGTGACGTGCATTTCCTGGACCCGGAGGATGCCCAGTACCGTGCCATCATTATGGCCGGACAAGGCTTCCGCGATGCAGACAACCAACCCCCGCTCTACTTCAAAACGACGGAGGAAATGCTGGCCGAGTTTGCTTACCTTGGGGAGGACCGCAGCAAAGAAGTGGTCATTACCAACCCGAACCGCATTGCGGATATGGTGGAGCGCATCCGGCCGGTGCCGGCCGGCAACTTTCCGCCGAGCATTGACGGCGCCGAAGACGAACTCCAGCGCCTCTGCTGGGACCGGGCCAAGGAACTCTACAACGTTACGGGACCCTGCCCCGCAGGCACTGAGACGCCGAAGGCGGCGGTCCTGGAGGACCAGGATGCCGCCACCTATGTGGCGCTCCGCCTGCAGAAAGAGCTGGACTCCATCATCAGCAACGGCTTTGCCGTTCTGTACATGATTGCCCAGAAACTCGTCAAGAACTCGGAGGACCACGGGTACCATGTCGGTTCCCGGGGCTCCGTCGGCTCCTCGTTCGTGGCCCATGCCTCCGGCATTTCGGAGGTCAACCCGCTGGCCCCGCACTACCGCTGCACGAACCCGGAATGCCGCCACACGGAGTTCTTTGTGGACGGTTCCGTGGGCTCCGGCTACGACCTGCCGCCGAAGGACTGCCCGAAGTGCGGCAAGCCCATGTGGCGGGACGGCCACGACATTCCC
>ONLO01000033.1 GCA_900318715.1 uncultured Eubacteriales bacterium
TCCGGTAAACCGGAGACGGCTTTTGAACAATGATCAGATGTGGTTGAAGGTCTTCTTTCCGGGATAAACGGCTGCCGTGCCCAGGTCTTCTTCAATGCGGAGAAGCTGGTTGTACTTGGCAACGCGTTCACTGCGGGACGGAGCACCCGTCTTGATCTGGCCGGCGTTGGTGGCAACGGCAAGGTCCGCAATGGTGGTATCCTCGGTCTCACCGGAACGGTGGGAAACGACGGCCGTGAAGCCGGCTTTGTGTGCCATCTTGATGGCTTCCAGGGTCTCGGAAACCGAGCCGATCTGGTTGAGTTTGATGAGGATGGAGTTGGCGCTGCCATTCTCAATGCCTTTGGAAAGACGCTCCGTGTTGGTAACAAAGAGGTCGTCGCCGACGAGCTGGACTTTGCCGCCGAGTCTCTCGGTCATCTTCTTCCAGCCTTCCCAGTCCTCTTCATCCAGTCCGTCTTCAATGGAGTAGATGGGATATTTGTCAATGAGGGACTCCCAGTGGTCAATGAGTTCATCCGAGGTGAAGTCCCGGCCGGATTTCGGCTGATGGTAGAAGCCTTTGCCCTTTTCGCTCTTCCATTCGGAGGAAGCGGCGTCCATTGCAAGAACGAAGTCTTCGCCCGGTTTGTAGCCGGCGTCTTCAATGGCCTTGAGGATGTGCTCAATGGTGTCTTCGTCGGACTCGAGGTTCGGCGCAAAGCCGCCTTCGTCACCGACTGCCGTCGTGTTGCCTTCGGCCTTCAGGATCTTCTGGAGAGAATGGAAGACCTCGGTGCACCAGCGGAGTCCTTCGCGGAAGGACGGGGCGCCGGCCGGCATAATCATGAATTCCTGCGTGTCAACGGAGTTCGTGGCATGTGCGCCGCCGTTGAGGATGTTCATCATGGGAACCGGAAGAACGTTTCCGTTAATGCCGCCGAAGAAGCGGTAAAGCGGAACGCCCATGGAAGCGGCAGCCGCCTTGGAGGCCGCAATGGCAACGGCGAGGATGGCGTTGGCGCCGAGCTTGGATTTGTCTTTGGTGCCGTCCGCCTTCAGCATGGCAGCGTCCACCGCGTAGATATCCGCCGCGCTGAGACCGACAACCGCTTCTGCAATGTCCTTGTTGACGTTTTCAACGGCTTTGCAGACGCCTTTGCCGCCGAAACGGCTCTTGTCACCGTCACGAAGCTCGAGCGCTTCGAACTCACCGGTGGAAGCGCCGCTCGGAGCAGCGCCGAGACCCACTGTGCCGTCCGCCAGGACAACTTCGGCCTCTACGGTCGGGTTGCCTCTGGAGTCCACAATTTCGCGGCCGATGACTTTAACAATTTCATACTTATTCGTCATAGTTTATGACCTTCCCTTCGAAGTGAAAAATGTGAATAGATGTGTGTATGACCTTACGGTTTTATTATACCTTGTTTGAAACCGATTTCAAACACCGAAATAACCAAAAAACGGCAGACGTTTCCGTCTGCCGAAAAATTGGTTTTTCAAATGAGTCCGTAGTGGCGGAGGGCCTGCTCCACCCCGTCTTCGGTGACGTCCGCCGTCACATATTCCGAGCGGCTTTTGACCTCGGGGAGCGCATTTCCCATGGCAATGGGATGCTGCACGTTTTCCAGCATAAGAAGGTCGTTGAGGCTGTCGCCGATGGCATAGGTGTCGGCAAACGGAATGCCGGTCTCCTGCAGGATGCGGTCCATGGCCGTCTTCTTGGAGAACCCTTTGGCCACCACTTCAAAGAAGCCCTCTCCCCGGACAATGGGGTCGAAGTGTTCCTTCAGGAACGCCAAATAGGACGGGACGTCCGTTTCCGGGGTGGCCCAGGCCGCAAACTTGTCAAAGAAGAAGCCCGGGGCGTCAATGTCCCCGTCCACCGGCAGTCCGGTTTTGCCGAAGTGGTCATGGGAATGCTCCAGATACGGAGTCATGGGCATGGTGGGGTCAAAGAACATGCCTTCTTCGCTCTCGTAGATGACGAGGATATGGTGCCGGCGGTTCTCCGCCACACACATCCGGCTGAACTCCGGCGAGAAGCTCTCATGCAGCAGCGTCTCTCCGTTCAGGATAATGTGCATGCCACACGAACAGGCGTACCCGTCAAACGAGATGGCACGGACATGCGGGTCAATGTGTGTATACGGGCGGCCGGTGTTCACCACACAGACGTGCCCGTTTTCCCGGGCCCGGCGGACGGCGCGGACCGTGCTTCCGGGCACGGTGAACTGCCAGTCGGTCAGGGTCCCGTCAATGTCAAAGTAAATGAGGCTCATTCCACGGTCACGCTCTTGGCCAGGTTCCGCGGCTGGTCGACGTCACACTTGCGCGCCACCGCCGTGTAGTACCCGAGCAGCTGCATGGGGACAATTTCCAGCGACGGCTGCAGAACGGGCAGGGTCTCCGGAATGTAGATGACCTTGTCCGCAATGTTCTGGACGTCGGTGTTGCCTTCCACGGCAATGCCGAGGACATGGGCGCCGCGGGCCATCAGCTCTTTCGCATTGCTGACGGTCTTGTCCACCAGACGCTCGCAGCCGCAGAGGGCCACGACCTGCGTGCCGGGTTCAATGAGGGATATGGTGCCGTGCTTGAGCTCGCCGCCGGCATAGGCTTCCGAATGGATGTAGCTGACTTCCTTCAGCTTCAGGGAGGCCTCCAGTCCTACGGCGTAGTCAATGTTCCGGCCGATGAAGTAGGCGTGGTGCAGGAAGGTGAAACTCTCCGCAATGCGCTCAATTTTATCCGTCTGCTCAAAAATCTTTTCAATTTTCCCGGGCAGCTTTTCCATTTCGGCCAGGATTTCCGCGGCGGCGCTCGGCGACAGCGCACCGGTGGCCAGGGCAAAGCGGATGGCCAGAAGGTCCATGACAATGAGCTGGGTGCTGTAGGCCTTGGTCGTGGCCACCGAAATTTCGGGACCGGCCCAGGTGTACAGGACGTCGTCGCTCTCCGTGGCAATGGACGAGCCGACCACATTGACGACCGAAAGGGTCCGGGAGCCGAGCCGTTTGGCTTCCCGCAGCGCTTCCAGGGAGTCGGCGGTCTCACCGCTCTGGCTGATGACAATGGTCAGGGTGTGCTCGTCCACCAGCGGGTACCGGTACCGGAACTCGGAGGCAAGGTCCACCTCGACCGGAATCCGGGCCAGCTGCTCAATGACGTAGCGGGCCACCAGCCCGACGTGGTACGCCGAGCCGCAGCCGACAATGTTGATTTTATGGAACCCGCGGATCATGTCGTCCGTCAGGTCAATGTCGTCCAGTTTGACGGTGCCGTCTTCGGTAATCCGGGGCGAAAACGTGTTGCGGACCGCCTCCGGCTGCTCCATGATCTCCTTGATCATGAAGTGGGGATATCCGCCCTTTTCTGCGGCGGACACGTCCCAGGTCACGGTCTCCAGCTGCTTGCCGATTGGCTCCCCGTCCGTGTTGTAAAACGCAATGCTGTCCTTCCCGACGACCGCCACTTCATCGTCTTCCATCTTGTACATGTGGCGCGTATGCGCAAGGACCGCGGTAATGTCTGAGGCGATGTAGTTGCCTTCGTCACTGACCGCTACCAGCAGCGGGCAGGAGCGTTTTGCGCAGATCATGGTTTCCGGTTCGTCCTGACAGAGAACACCGAGGGCAAAGGAACCCGTCAGCTGGGACAAGGTTTTCAGAACGGTCCGGAGGAAGTCTCCGCAGTCGTTCTCGTCCAGCAGCATGGCCACCACTTCGGTGTCGGTTTCACTGTGGAAGACGTAGCCCTTCTTCAAAAGCTCCTCTTTGCGTTCCGCAAAGTTCTCAATAATGCCGTTGTGGACCACGGCGAATTTCCGGGAGGCGCTGTAGTGCGGATGCGCGTTGTCGTCACTGGGCTGGCCGTGGGTAGCCCAGCGGGTGTGGCCAATGCCGAGCGTGCCGTGCGGGACATGGCCTTTGGCAATCTTCTGGCGCAGATCCTCAATTTTTCCGCGGGACTTGACCACGTCAATTTCGTCATTGTCGTAGACGGCAATGCCGGCCGAGTCGTAGCCGCGGTACTCCAGCTTCTGAAGTCCGTCCAGCAGCAGAGGGGTGGCGTCTGCGGTTCCGTTGTAGCCGATGATTCCACACATAATGATGGCTCCCTTCTCTTGGGCTCTAGTAATTTATGAGTCATTTTATCATACCAGTGACCAATACACAACAAAGAAAGGCCCCCTCCGTTAACGGTTTGACAAGCAGATGTGTCAAATCATGCCATATGTAAATGTAGCCTGTATTTTTCTTAACAATTTTCTTAACAATTTTGAGAGTCTGGGCAGATTGTCCGTTCATTTCTTCTGTTCCTTATGATAAGATAGCAATGAGCATTTTTTGATATATGTATGGAAGGAGGAA
>ONLO01000059.1 GCA_900318715.1 uncultured Eubacteriales bacterium
GGCATGCCGGCGGTGACGGTGCCGAGCAGGGGAATGCGCGCCACGTCTTCCCGGGACGGGCCGCCCTTGAGGCGGATGGAGCGCTTGAGCAGCGGGTCCCGCTCAATGTAGCCGGCCTTTTCCAGCGCGTCCAGGTTGGTCTGGACGGAGGAGGTGGATTTGAGGCCGACGGCGCTGCCGATTTCACGGACCGTCGGCGGGACGGCGGACTGCTGGGACCGCTCCACCAGATATTCGTAGATTTTCCGTTGGGTGTTGTTGATGTCCAAGGATGATCCTCCTTTGCTGCACACAGAAAGGCACAAATGTTCGGTACCAGTATACCAGAAGATTTTCAAAAAAGCAAACATTTGTTTGCAGCGGAGAGCGGAGCAGCCGGCAGTCGGGGCAGCAGGGCGGCGGAGCGGCCGGTCTGCGTTGCAGAGGGACGGCGGTCTGTGATAAGATATCTGAGAAATAACCTGTTTTATAAATGGTTACTTAACATTAAATATAGCGGGCAGAGTACACGACACGGAGAAAGGAACGGGACCCCGTTTTGGCTTATCAGAAGAAAGGACGTTTTCATGACCTCCCGGGCGCGGCCCGGAAGGGAATTTACGCTGCGGTCATTGTGCTGGCTACGGCCCTGATCCTCGGCGTCTTCTACGCGGCGGCGCCGCGCACGTTCCTGAAGCTGTTCCTGCCGAAGTCCGCCTATGCCGAGACGGTCCTGTACAAGAACGCCCGGCAGCTGATGGAGGACGCGGAACCGTACGTGCAGTCCGTCACCGGCAGCCACGGGTTCTCGTTTGAGGGGACCAACGAAATTTCGTTCAACAAAGTGGCCCGCGTCGAGCTGAGCTCGGATGCGGCCGCACAGTCCATAGAGGAGTATCTGGGGAGCACCACCTTTGACGGTGCCATCCAGATGAAGGGCGGCCGGTTTGCCAGCCGGCTGAACCTGAAGGACGCGGACGGCACGGTCATGACGCTCGACAGCGTCAACACCGAGGACGCCCTTTACCTCAACATGCGCGAACTGGACCTCGGCTGGGCCGCGTTCAGCGGGGAAGAGGTGCCGACGGACAAGCGGTTCCGCACCATTCTGCGCAGCTCCGACGAAGACCTGCGGGGCGAACTGGCCTCCGTGCTGCGGAAGAGCTACCGCACCGTCCGGAAGGACGTCCTGGTCAAGGAGGACAAGGACCTCCGGTTCGGTCTGGCCACGAAGACGGCCGCCGGCGACCGCTCCAACTTCATCCTGTCCACGGACACCGCCAAAGCCTTTGTGAAAGACGCCTTCGCCCGCGCCCGCGGGAACAAGGCCTTTTTCGAGGCCGCCAACAAGGCGCTGGAGAAGGACGAACGGTTCAAGTCCCAGGCCTCGTTCGACAAATTCCTCCGCGCACAGGAGAAGCGGATTCTGACCAATATTGACGAGACCGGCGTGACGAAAGTTTCGCTGGACCTCTATGTGGACGCGCGCAACCGCCTGACCGGCTTCGAGGCCCTGATCAAACGCGACCGGGGCGACCTCGTGGCGCGCGCCATCCTGCAGGACGGCAAGGACGCCGGCACGGCGTACCAGGTGAAGTCCGGCAAGACCACGCTGTTTGAACTCGACATTGACCGCAAGGGGTCCGCCGAACAGGGCTACAAGGGCAAGGCTGCCCTGGAGCTGAAGGACTACCGGACGACGGTGAACTATGAGAATGTAAAGTTCCTGCCGAGCGGGCTCGTCAGCGGGAAGTTCATCTTCGACCCGGCGGTCATTCCGGGCCTGGAAAACTTCGGCGAAACGGCCATTGCCGTCCAGCTGACCCCGGCCGAAGACGGCGTTCTGGACCTGCTGCTGGAGACCGGCGCCGAGACCCTTGGGCGGACCGCCATCCGGGCGCTGATTACGCCGGAAGAGTATGCCGGCATCTCCACGCCCATGACGACCGAAATCAACAAACTGTCCCCGAAGAAACTGGCCAAGGCCCTGGAAAACTACCTGTTCCTGGAACTGCCGAAGACCCACAAAGCATATGCTGAAATGTTCACCGAGACGGCGGGCGTTTACCTGGTCTCGTACCTGGCAACGCTGCTGAGCTGAGAACGAACCGCAGAGGAAAACGAACCGGAGGGACCGCTATGAAACTCATTGACATTTCCACCGACCTTCTGACCGCCGAAGTCTATCCGGGCGACCCGGAGCCCCGGCTGCACCTGATCAACCGCATGGACTGTGACGACGACTACAACCTGTCCGCGGTCTACGCCTGCCTGCACACGGGCACCCATGCGGACGCGCCCTCGCACGTCTTCGACGACGAAGACACCGCCACGGTGACGGACCTGCCGCTGTCGAAGTTCATTGGCCCGGTCACCGTCCTGGACCTGCCCGCCGGCCCCATTACGGGCCAGACGGTGGAGCAGTACTTCCCGCGGATGGCCACGAAGCTCATCCTGCGGTCGGACGGCCCCATCTGGTTCTTCGGCGGCGCCGCGGAAGACGTGGCCGGCCTGGAGTACGACCTCATCGGGTTCGAGGGCATCTCCATTGCACAGCCGGAAACCGAAATTGACGCCCACCGGGCCCTGCTCGGCGCGGGCACAGTCCTGCTCGAAGGGCTGGACCTGTCCTCCGTGGGCCGGGCCGGCGAATACTTCCTGTTTGCGCCGCCGGTCAAGATGGCCGGCCGCGAAGCATCGTTTGTGCGCGCCGTCCTCATTGAGGACCGCATTATGTGGTCGTCCCACAGCTATTGATACCGGAAAAGGGCTGAATCGCACAGGAAAACGAAAAACCGGTTGACTTTTGAAAACGCCGGTGTTATATTTACTAGGCACAACAAAGCAGAACAGAACTCCGTTCTCACCCATGGGACACGTTCTACATGGGTCAATATTCCAGAAGAGGGACCACCCTCGGATTGGTGAGTATTGACGGACGGAAGCAATTCTGTCCGTTTTTGTATTATTTCAGACTTAGTAGGAGGTGCTTGAACATTAGCAACAGAGATACCACCCAGATCAACGAAGCCATCCGCGACCGTGAGGTCCGTGTCATTTCCGCCGACGGCGAACAGCTCGGCATCATGTCCGCAAAGGAGGCCCTGCAGATTGCGCAGGAGAAAGATCTGGACCTGGTCAAGGTCGCTCCGCAGGCGAAGCCGCCTGTATGCAAGATCATGGACTACGGCAAATACCGCTTCGAACAGACCAAGCGGGAAAAGGAAGCCCGGAAGAACCAGCGTGTCATTGACATCAAGGAAGTTCGTCTTTCCCTGAAAATTGACAAGCACGACTTTGAGACCAAAGCCAATCAGGCCATCAAGTTCCTGAAGGCCGGGGACAAGGTCAAGGTCTCCATCCGCTTCCGCGGACGCGAAATGGCGCATCCGGAAAACGGCCGGGTCATTATGGATCGCTTTGCGGAGTACTGCAGCGAGTACAGCAGCGTGGAGAAACCCGCGAAGCTGGAAGGCCGTCAGATGCTGATGTTCCTTGCAGCCAAGTCGTCCAAGCCGGCGAACCAGCCGAAGAAGAAAAAGCAGCCGAAGCCGCAGGCCGAAGCGCCCGCTGCCGACGCCAAACCGGAGACGACGGACGAGGCTGCCGCCCCGAACGAGTAAATTAGAGGAGGATTTTTCATCATGCCGAAAATCAAGACGCACAGCGGTGCCAAAAAACGCTTCAAAATGTCCAAGAACGGGAAACCGAAAATTGCGCATGCCAACAAGTCCCACATCCTGACCAAGAAGAACACCAAGCGGAAGAGAAATCTGCGCAAACAGGTCGTGGCCGACAAGACCAACCAGAAGCAGATCAAACGTCTGATCCCCTACAAATAATTCCGCTGCGGTTCACCGCACAAGCGACAACAATACTGGAGGTAACGAACTATGGCACGAGTTAAGGGCGCAATGATGACCCGTAAAAGAAGAAATAAAGTACTGAAGATGGCCAAGGGCTACTACGGCGGCAAGAGCAAGCTCTTCCGGACCGCCAAAGAAGCCGTCATGAAGTCGGGCAACTATGCCTACATTGGCCGCAAACAGAAAAAGCGCGACTTCCGCCGTCTCTGGATTACCCGGATTTCGGCAGGCTGCAAGCAGAACGGCATGAACTACAGCACGTTCATGAACGGTCTGAAAAAAGCCGGCATTGACCTCAACCGGAAAATGCTCTCGGAAATTGCCATTTCCGACCCGGAAGCGTTTACCGCTCTGACGGAGCAGGCAAAGGCCGCACTCAAATAAAAAGCATACACGCCCGTGCGTACGCGGGCGTGCTTTTTGCTTTTATCTGCAGAAAAGAGGGACCGCTATGGAACGCATTACGAGTGTCCAGAACCCCAAAGTAAAACGGGCTGTCCGCCTGATGTCGTCCGCCCGGGCGCGTCGGGAGGAGGGCGCTTTTGTGCTGGAGGGACTGCGCCTCTGCCTGGACGTCCCGCGCAGCGGCCTGACCGCAGAAACCGTGTTCGTCACGGACGAGTTACTGGCAAGACACGGGGACGAACTGGAGCCTCTGCTTGCGTGTGCGGAGGAGGCCTTCCTGGTCCCGGAACACGTGGCGGAACGGCTCTCGGACACCCGGAACCCGCAGGGCGTGTTCTGCGTCTGTCCCTCTCTTGACAAACAAACCGGCCGTAATAAAATGAAACAAATGGACGCCGCGGGGAAGTATCTGCTCCTCGAAAACGTCCAGGACCCGGCCAATCTCGGGGCCATCAGCCGGACGGCCGAGGCCCTCGGCCTGACCGGGCTTTTCGTCTCCGGCGGCTGTGACGTGACCGGACCGAAAGCGCTGCGCGCCTCCATGGGCGCCCTGCTGCGGCTCCCGGTGCTCATGACTGACAATGTGACCGAAACCATTCAGCAAGCTGAGAAGAGCGGAATTAAAACCTTCGCCTCGACGCCCGACCAAACGGCCCTGCCCATTGCCTCCGCGGACTTCCGCGGCGGTGTGCTGGTCGTCGTCGGCAACGAAGCAAACGGTGTCACCGAAGAAACCCTCGCATGCTGTCAGACACGGATTACAATTCCGATGTCCGGCCGTGCGGAATCCTTGAATGCAGGCGCTGCCGCCTCCATTCTGATGTGGGAAATGGTGAGACCGTATGAAACAAGTTAATTACTGGATCTGGCTGCAGCGGGCCCTCGGGCCGGCCGCAGACCTCGACCGCGTCCTCGGGCCCTTTGACGGGAACCCGCGGACCCTGTACGAAACCCTTCTGGAGGAGCGGCGCCCGGAGGCGGAGTGTTCCGTCCTGACGCCGAACCAGTACCGGAAGCTCAAGGAGGAGGACCTTGCCGCCACGCAGGACCTCCGGCGGACCTGCCTTCTGCAGGACATTGAACTCGTGACGCCGGACAGTCCGGACTATCCGCCGCTCCTGCGCCAGCTGCGCACGTACCCGGCCGTCCTCTATGCCAAAGGGGACCTCCGCCTGCTGACCGCCGAAACCGCAGTTGCCATCGTCGGGACCCGGAACCCGGTCCGCCGGGCACGGGAAGCGGCCGCGGAACTGGCGGGCGCCCTGACCAAAGCGGGCGTGCTCGTCGTCAGCGGCGGCGCCCTCGGCGTGGACAGTGCCGCGCACTGCGGCGCCCTGAACGCGGGCGGGCCGACCGCCGCCGTTCTCGGCAGCGGCATCGGCGCAAAGTACCTCGGGACCAACGCGGTCCTGCGGGAACTCATTGCGGAACGCGGCGTCGTCCTCGCGGAATACGAGCCGGGCACCGAACCCGGCCCCGGATTCTTCCCGAAACGGAACCGGATTTTGGCCGGCATGACCTGCGCCACCGTTGTGGTGGAGAGCGGCGTCAAGGGCGGCTCGCTCGTGACCGCCAAGTACGCCATGGAGTTCAACCGCACCGTCATGGCCGTGCCGTTTGCCGACCTCGGCTCCGCGGCCCGCGGCTCGGAAGAGCTGCTCCAGGCGGGCGCCCCCGCCGTGCACACCCCGTACGACGTGGTGGCGGAACTGCAGGACAGCTTTGGCGGCGGGCTGGCCATACCGGAGGAACACACCCCGGCATGGGACGAGCTCGTGGCACTCCTCGGCACCGACATTACCAAAGACGGTGTCAAACACTTTTCCTTCGAACCGGACCCTGCGGCGTGCAGCGCCATTCAGGCAGGGGTGACCCCGGAAACCACCCGGAAACCGGAACTTCCGGACGGCGTCTCCGCCGCGGCACGGACCGTGTACGCGTGCTTTGACCGCCATCCGTTGTCCATAGAACAATTACAGCGGGCCGCAGACCTGCCGGTCAGCCGTTTGCTCGGTGCTCTCTCGGAGCTCGAACTCGTCGGCTGTCTGACCATTCTGCCGGACCGGAATTATTATTTTAAACAGGACGGTACCATTCATGGCTAATCTCATTATTGTTGAGTCTCCCACCAAAATCCGGACCATTAAACAGATCCTGGGCGACGACTATGACGTTGCGGCCTCCATGGGTCACGTACGTGACCTTCCTGCCGCGCGCCTGAACGTCGACGTCAAGAACGACTTTGAGCCGAAGTATGCGGTCATCAAAGGCAAGGAGAAGCTGGTCCGGGACCTCAAGTCCTCGGTCGGCAAATACGACAAGGTCTTCCTTGCCACCGACCCGGACCGCGAAGGCGAAGCCATTTCCTGGCATCTGGCCACGCTTCTTGGCATGGACCTCAACGAAAAGAATCGTGTGACGTTCAACGAAATTACCCGTACGGGCATTGAGGCCGGCATGGCCGACCCGCACAAAATTGACATGAACCTCGTCAATGCCCAGCAGGCCCGGCGGATTTTGGACCGCCTGGTCGGCTACCGCATCAGCCCGTTCGTCTCCCAGAAGATCCGCCGCGGACTCTCTGCCGGCCGGGTCCAGAGCGTGGCGGTCCGCCTCATTGTGGACCGCGAAGAGGAAATCCGGGCCTTCCAGCCGGAAGAGTACTGGAGCATTGACGCCAAGTTCAGCCCGCCCGGCAGCCGCCGCGTCTTCCCGACCGCGCTGACCGCCGACGAGAAGGGCAAGGTCAAAATGGAGAACAAGGAACAGGCGGACAAGTATCTGGCCCGTCTGGAGAACAATATTTACACCGTGGACTCCCTGAAGAAGGGCACCCGCCGTAAGCAGCCGCTGCCGCCGTTCATTACCTCGACGCTGCAGCAGGATGCCTCGCGCCGTCTCGGCTTCCAGACCCGCCGCACCATGAAGGTGGCGCAGGAGCTGTACGAAGGCGTCAATATCAACGGCCGCCCGGTTGGTCTCATTACCTACATGCGTACCGACTCTCTGCGGATTTCGGAAGAGGCCCGCGCCTCCGCCGCATCCTACATCAAGAAGACCTTCGGCCCGAACTACCTGCCGGAGAAACCGCGGTACTTCAAGTCCAGGAACAAGGCGCAGGATGCCCATGAGGCCATCCGCCCGACGAACGTCAGCCTGACCCCGGAAGACGTCCGCGGGAGCCTCAGCTCCGACCAGTACAAACTGTACAAGCTCATCTGGAACCGCTTCCTGGCCAGCATGATGGCCGTCTGCATCCAGAACACCCTGAAAGTGGAAATCAAAGCCACGGACCCGAACACGGACGGCAGACAGTACTGCATTTTCAGTGCCTCCGGCTACACGGTCAAATTCGACGGCTTCACGAAACTCTACGAATTCGACGATGAGAAATCCGGCTCCAAGTTCCCGGACCTCTCCGAAGGAGACCAGCTGAAACTCCGCGAGCTCAGCGGCAACCAGCACTTCACGCAGCCGCCGGCCCGCTACACGGAGGCTTCCCTGGTCAAGGCCCTGGAGGAGAACGGCATTGGCCGCCCGAGCACCTACGCCTCCATCATTTCCACCATCCTGGCACGGGAATACGTGGTCCGTGAGAGCAAGACGCTCAAGCCGACGGAGCTCGGCGAAGCGGTCACGAAGCTGCTGGAGAAGGAATTCCCGAAAATTGTCAACACGAAGTTCACCGCCTCCATGGAAACCTCGCTGGACGACGTCAGTGAAGGCAAAGAGGACTACGTGGAAATTCTGCGGGACTTCTACGGCGATTTAGAATCTTCGCTGGAGAAAGCCCGTACCGACATGCAGGGCGTCAAGATCCAGCTGGAAGAGGACAAGACCGACATTCCCTGCGAAAAGTGCGGCCGCATGATGGTCATCAAGACCGGCCGGTACGGCAAGTTCCTGGCATGCCCGGGCTACCCGTCCTGCAAAAACACCAAGCCGCTCATTGAGGAGACCGGGGCCAAGTGCCCGAAGTGCGGGGAAGGCGACGTCATCAAGCGCCGTTCGCGCCGCGGCTACGTCTTCTACGGCTGCAACAACTATCCGAAGTGCGACTTCAGCACCTGGGACGTCCCGACGTCCGAGGTCTGCCCGAAATGCGGCAAGAGCCTGTTCAAGCACCGCTCATCCCTCGTCTGTCTGAACGAGGACTGCGGCTACGAACAGAAGGCTTCCCGTTCGCGCAAAAAGAGCGAGGACTGATTCCATGACAACGACCCCGGAAGCACTGGTCATCGGCGCCGGCTTTGCCGGCTGCGAAGCGGCCATGCAGCTAGTCCGGGCCGGCATTCCGACCCATCTCTATGAAATGAAACCGGTACGGTTTTCCCCGGCCCACAAAAACCCGGACTTTGCGGAGCTCGTCTGCTCCAATTCGTTCAAGGCCAAGCGGACCGGCTCCGCGGCGGGCCTCATGAAAGAGGAGATGACCCGCTTCGGCAGCGTCTGCGTGGACGCCGCGCGGAAGACCGAGGTCCCGGCCGGCGGCTCCCTGTCCGTCAACCGGGAGGACTTTGCCCGTCTCGTCACGGAGACCCTGGAGGCTGAGGAGCTCCTGACCGTCCACCGGGAAGAGGTCACGGACCTGGCCCCGCTGCTGGACCGCCTGCACGACGAAGCCGACCCCCTGTCCGCCGTCATTGTGGCGGCCGGGCCGCTCGTCTCCGACGCCCTGGCGGAAAGCCTGAAACCGCTTTCCGGCGACACGCTCCACTTCTTCGACGCCGCGGCGCCCATTGTCAGCGGCGACAGCATTGACATGGACAAGGCCTTCTTCCAGTCCCGTTATGACCGGGGCGGGGAGGACGACTACATCAACTGCCCCATGAACAAGGCGGAGTACGAGGCGTTCTACGACGCCCTCATCCACGCCGAGAGCGCAGAGCTCCACGCCTTTGAAAAGAAGCACGGCGTCTACGAGGGCTGCATGCCCATAGAGGTCATGGCCTCCCGCGGACCGGACACCATGCGCTTCGGACCGCTCAAGCCCGTCGGCCTGACGGACCCGCGCACCGGGCACCGCCCCTGGGCCTGCCTCCAGCTCCGCCGCGAAACCGTGGACGGGGAAATGTACAACCTGGTCGGGTTCCAGACGAACTTAAAGTTCGGGGAGCAGAAGCGGGTCTTCTCCATGATCCCCGGTCTGGAACACGCCGAGTTTCTCCGCTACGGCGTCATGCACCGCAACACGTATATCCAGTCGCCCGAACTGCTCGGGTCCGACTTTCAGTTCCGGACGGTTCCGGGCCTGTACTTCGCCGGACAGATTACCGGCGTGGAAGGCTACATGGAATCCGCCATGTCGGGCATCCTGGCCGGCCGCAACGCCGCCCGCCGCCTGCACGGCGAAGAGCCGCTGGACCTTCCGGTCATTACCATGATGGGCGCGCTGAGCCATTACATCAGCAACCCGTCCGTCAAAGACTTTCAGCCCATGGGGGCAAACTTCGGGGTTCTGCCGCCGCTCCCGGACAAGATCCGGGACAAGAAGGCCCGGTACGAGGCGCTGGCACAGCGCTCCCTTGCCTGGTTCGACGAACACCCGCAACTCTAACACACGGAGGAACGTCTCATGAAAATTCTCATTGACGCGTTCGGCGGTGACAATGCACCGCTCGAAATTATCAAAGGCTCTATTGACGCCAGACAGCAGCTCGGCTGCGACATTGTCCTCGTCGGAAATGAGGAGGCCGTGCGCGCCTGTGCCGCGGAGAACCAGCTGGACCTCACCGGACTGATTCTGCACAATGCAGGCGAGGGCATTCCCGTGGAAGAGGACCCGCGCAAAATCCTGAAAGAGTACCGGAACAGCTCCATGGGCACCGGTCTTCAGATGCTGGCGGCCGGCGAGGGCGACGCCTTCGTCTCCTGCGGCTCCACCGGAGCCCTGGTCATCGGCGCCAACTACTTCGTCAAGCGGATCCGCGGCGTGCGCCGTGCCGCCATCGGCACGCTCATTCCGTCCGACAAGGACCCGTACCTGCTGCTCGACTGCGGCGCCAACATCAACTGCACGCCGGACACCCTGAACGTCTTCGCCATTATGGGCAAGATCTTTATGGAAAAGGTCCGCGGCGTGGAGAACCCGCGCATTGGCCTTGCCAACATCGGCGTGGAGCCGAACAAGGGCACGGAGCTGCAGGTCAAGGCCTATCCGTTTCTGGAGGCCTCCGAAGACTACAACTTCATTGGCAACGTGGAGTTCCGGGACATTCCCTACGGTGCGGCGGACGTCGTCGTCTGTGACGGCTACACCGGCAACGTCTACCTGAAGACCCTGGAGGGCACTGCCATGATGCTCATGGGCATGGTCAAAGGCATCCTCACGAAGAACGCCGTGACCAAGGTCGGCGCGCTCACCATGATGGGCGGCGTCAAGGACCTGAAGAAGCGGATGGACCTCAATGAGTACGGCGGAGCGCCCATCATCGGCCTGCGCCGGCCGGTCATCAAGGGACACGGCGTCGTCAAGGCCAAGGCCATGACCAGCGCCATCCGGGAGGCCATCAAGTACGCGGACAGCGGCGTCATTGAAGCCATTGCCGCCTCCGTGCCGCAGCGCGAGGACCGCGCCGTTGAGGAGGAAGCCGAATGAGCCGCAAAATGAGCGAAGAGCGCACGGCGCAGCTGCGGGAGTTCGAGCAGAAGCTAGGCTACACGTGGCAGGACCTGGCGCTCCTGGACACGGCCCTGACCCATTCCTCCTACGCCAACGAGAAGGGCCCGGGCAACAAGTACAACGAACGCCTGGAATTCCTGGGCGATTCTGTCCTTGGGTTTATTGCCGCGGACTGGTTCTTCGAGAACTTCAAGGATGTGCCGGAGGGCAAGCTGACCAAAATGCGGGCGGCTTCCGTTTGTGAAGAGGCCTGCTACGGCTTCGCCAAGGAGCTGGACCTCGGGCAGTACATGCTGCTCGGCAAGGGCGAGCTCAAGAGCGGCGGCCGCGAACGCGTCTCCATCCTGGCGGACGCCTTTGAGGCGGTCATTGCCGCCATTTATCTGGACGGCGGCATGGAGCCGGCGTCGAAGTTCGTACTCGACTTCATTACGAAGGCCGTAGAGCACCACGAAATTACCTTCAAGGACTACAAGACCAAGCTGCAGGAAATTATCCAGAAGAACCCGGAGGAACAGCTGACCTACGTGCTGGCCGGCCAGTCCGGACCGGACCACGACAAGCGGTTCGAAGTGGAGGTCCACTTAAACTCCAATGTCATCGGGCGCGGCGTCGGCCGCTCCAAGAAGCATGCGGAGCAGGAGGCCGCCCGCGAGGCGCTGGCCCTGATGGGTCTTTCCTGAGGCCACCCTTTACGGTACAATAAAGTAATTTATACATTCATCTATTAATAAGTAATTAGAAGCAATAAGGAGCCAGAATGGTTTTAAAAGCGCTGGAAATGCAGGGGTTCAAGTCGTTCCCGGACAAGACGGTCCTCACCTTCGGGTCGGGGATGACGTCGGTCGTGGGACCGAACGGCTCCGGCAAGAGTAACATCTCCGACGCGGTGCGCTGGGTCCTTGGCGAACAGTCCTCGAAGACCCTGCGCGGTTCCCGCATGGAAGATGTCATCTTCAGCGGAACGGATGAGCGCCGGGCCATGGGCTACGCCGAGGTCACGCTCCGGCTCGACAACACCGACCGCGCCCTGGACAAGGACACGGACGAGGTGGCCGTCACCCGCCGGTACTACCGCTCCGGAGAAAGTGAATACAAAATCAATGGCGAAACGGCCCGTCTGCGGGACATCCATGAGCTGTTCATGGACACCGGTCTTGGACGGGACGGCTACTCCATTGTCAGCCAGGGCAAGGTTGCCGACATGGTGTCCTCGAAGTCCAACCAGAGACGGGACATGCTGGAAGAGGCCGCGGGCATTTCGCACTACCGGTACCGCCGGACGGATGCCATGCGCCGCCTGGACCAGGCCGAAGAGAACCTGGTCCGCCTGCGGGACATCCTCTCCGAGTTGGAGAGCCGCGTGGGCCCGCTGAAGACCCAGAGCGAAAAGGCCCAGAAGTTCCTGGTCCTGGCCGAGCAGAAGAAGACGCTGGAAATCAGCCTCTGGCTCTACAACATTGAAAACACGAAGAACCGCCTCAAGGACCAGGAGCACAAGATTGACCTGGCCACGGCGCAGTACAACGACGCCGAGACGGAACTGAACAAGATTGAAGAGAAGATTGAAGCGGCAATTGCGGCGGTCCGCGGCTTTACGCTGGACATTGACCGGATCCGCGCTTCGTCGGCGGAGCTCGACGAAAAGACCGCCGAACTGAACGCCCAGATTGCCGTCGGGGAGAACACCCTCGAACACAATCAGCAGAACATAGACCGTGTCCGCCGGGACATGGAGACCGCGGACCTGGCAAGAGCCGAGGTCGAAAAGAGCCTGGAAGAGAGCTTTGCCCGCATTGACGCCCTCAAAGAGGAAATTGCGTCCCGGCAGGAAGGCCTCTCCCGCCTGGACTCCGACACCGCGGAGCTGTCCGCCTCGTCCGGCAAAGTGACAGACCAGACGGATGAGCTGAACAAGGCACTGCAGGAGACGGCGGAACAGATTGCCGATTTCCGCGTCAAACGGGAGTCCGCGCTGTCGTCCATTGAGGAAATTAAGGACCGCATTGCCCGGGCCGACGAGACGGCCGCCGAGCGCAAGGAGCTCCTGGCCGGTCTGAAGAAGCAGGACGACGAGGCCGCCGCCCGCCTGAAGGCGGCCGCCGAAGCGGTGCAGTCTGCGGAGAACGCCATTTCCGGCTACGAACTCCGCCGCGGCGCCCGCAAGGAGAAAGCCGAAACCAAGCGCGAGGCCAGCGAGCGCTGCCGCCGGGCAGCCGAGGAAGCGGAGAGCCGCATCCGGATGCTCGAGGACCTCGAAAAGAATATGGAGGGGTACACCGGTTCCGTCAAAGCGGTCGTCAAAGAATCCGGCCGCGGCACGCTCAAGGGCATCCGCGGAACGCTGTCCCGCCTCATTACCGTGGACGACAAGTACGCCGCCGCCATTGAAACGGCGCTCGGCGCCGCCGTCCAGCACGTGGTCGTCGACAGTGAGAACGACGCCAAGGCCGCCATCCGCTACCTGAAGAACAGCAAGGCCGGCCGCGCCACGTTCCTCCCGGTCTCCGCCATCAAGGGCAGAGACCTGGACGAAAAGGATCTGGACGACTGCTACGGCTATATTGACATTGCCAGCAATCTCGTCAAGACCGACAAGAAATACCAGGAGATCATCCGGAACCAGCTCGGCCGCACCGTTGTCGTGGAAGACATGGAGAGTGCCATTGCCATGGGCCGGAAGTACAAGAACCGGTTCCGCATTGTCACGCTGGACGGACAGGTCATCAACGCCGGCGGTTCCATGACCGGCGGCTCCCGTGTGAAGAACGCGGGCCTCATGTCCCGGTCCGGCCAGATTGAGACCCTGAAGAAGGACCTTGAAAAGCTGGAGGCCAAATTCCGCGAAGCGGACGAGGCCGCCAAAGCCGCGGAGGAAGAAGCCGCCCGTGCGGAGGCCGAACTGGAGGCCGCCCGCGCTGAGCTCACCACCGCAAGCGAAGAGAAGGTCCACGCGGAGAGCGCCCGGGAACTGAGCGCCGGGCAGCTGGAGTCCGTCCGGACCGCCCTGGCCGAACTGGAAGAGGAACAGGCCAATGCGGACAAGCGCATTGCCGAACTCACCAAAGAGGCCGAATCCGCCAAAGCGGAGGAAGACAAGCAGAACAAGCGCGCCGAGACCCTCAGCAAACAGCTGGCCGGTCTTGCCGGCGACCTCGACAAGATCCGCGAGGCCACCGAGGAGAAGGCGCAGACCCGCGCCCAGGCCGAACTCGACATCCTGGCCCTGACCAAGGACCTGGAGGCCGCCGAGGAGCGCCTCGCCGCCCTGCAGGAGAGCAACCAGTCCTCCGAGGAGCGCAAACAGGCGCTGGAGGCGGAAATTGCCTCCTACGAGAAGGCCAGCGAAGAGACCCGTGCAGAAATGGAATCCTTACGGACCCAGGTGGACAACCTGCGTTCGTCCGCGGGTGAATCGCAGAGCAAGATTGAAGACCTCACCGTGAAGCGGGAAGAGGCGGAGGCCGAGAACAACAAACTCCGCGTCCTCGAGCGCAACAAGACCACGGAGCGCGAAGCCATCGGCGGCGAACTGGCCCGCCTGACCGAGCGCAAAGCCGGCATGCTGCGCGAGCACGAAGACACCATCAACAAACTCTACGAGGAGTACGAACTGACCCACCGGGAGGCGGCGGAACTCTCCGCACCCACCGAGGACCCGGCCGGCACCCGCAAGGAACTGGCCGAAGTCCGGGGCAGCATTAAGAACCTCGGTTCCGTCAACGTCGGCGCCATTGAGGAGTACCAGGAAGTCTCGGAACGCTACGAGTTCCTGAGTGCCCAGATCCACGACGTGGAGACGTCCCGCAAGGAACTGCTGGACCTCATCAACGAGCTGACCGGCAACATGGCCCGCCAGTTCGGCATCCAGTTCAACCGCATCAACGCGGCGTTCGGACAGACGTTCCGGGACCTCTTCGGCGGCGGCCGCGCCGAGCTCCGGCTCGAAGACGACCGCGACCTTCTGGAGAGTCCCATTGAAATCCGGGTCCAGCCGCCCGGCAAGAACGTCCAGAACATTGACCTCCTGTCCGGCGGCGAAAAGGGCCTGTCGGCCATTGCGCTGCTCTTCGCCATCCTGAAGATTACGCCGGCGCCGTTCTGCATTTTCGACGAAGTGGAGGCCGCCCTTGACGACGTCAACGTCCGGCGCTTTGCGCAGTACGTGCGGAACATGACCAACAACACCCAGTTCATCCTGATTACCCACCGCCGCGGAACAATGGAAGAGGCCGACGTCCTGTACGGCGTCACCATGGAAGAAGAAGGCGTATCCAAACTGCTCGAGCTCAAGACGGCAGAACTTGCCAAGAGCCTCGGGCTCCCGAACTAAAACACAGAGAAGGAGGCCCTTATGGCCAGCGGATTTTTCGGAAAATTCAACCGGGGCATGAAGAAGACGCGGGACAACCTGTCCGGCAACATTGACAACGTTCTGAATGCCTTTGAAGAAATTGGAGACGACCTCTACGACGAGCTCACCGAAGTACTCGTCATGAGCGATGTAGGGGTCTTCACCGCCGAGCGCATTATTGAAGAACTCAAGGACCGTGTCAAGGCCGAGAACGTGCAGAACCCGGCCGAGGTGCGCCGCCTCATCAAGCAGGTGGTGGCCGACATGCTCGGGAAGGACGAGACCATTGACTTCCTGACCACGCCGGCAGTCATCCTCGTCATCGGCGTCAACGGCGTCGGCAAGACGACGACCATCGGCAAGATGGCCGCGTACTTCAAGTCCGAGGGCAAAACCGTCATCCTCGGCGCCGCGGACACGTTCCGCGCGGCCGCCATTGACCAGCTGGAAGTCTGGGCCATGCGCGCGGGGGTCGACCTCGTCAAGCACAACGAGGGCGCCGACCCGGCCGCGGTTGTCTTCGACACCATCAACGCCGGCATCAACCGCAACGCGGACGTCATTATTGTGGATACCGCGGGGCGCATCCACAACAAGAAGAACCTCATGGACGAGCTGAACAAGATCTACCGCGTCATTGACCGGGAGCTCCCGTACTCGGACCGTGAAATCTTCCTGGTGCTGGACGCCACCACCGGCCAGAACGCCATCAGCCAGGCCAAGGAATTCATGAAGGTCTGCGACGTCTCCGGCATTGTCCTGACCAAACTGGACGGCACCGCCCGCGGCGGCGTGGTCCTCTCCATCAAGAACGACCTCAAACTGCCGGTCAAGTTCATCGGCGTCGGCGAGGGTCTCATGGACCTGCAGCCGTTCCATGCCGAGGCCTTTGCCGAAGGGCTGTTTGACCCCATTCCGGAGGACGAACAGGCGCGCATGGAGGAAATCCTCGAAGAAAACATGCATCTGTCCGACCTTCCGGAGCCCGCAGCACCGGAGGAGGATCCGGACCGCGAGCTGACGAAGAAGGAAGAAAAAGCCCTGGCCAAAGAACAGGCCAGAGCCGAGAAGGAAGCCGCTGCCGCGGCCGA
>ONLO01000053.1 GCA_900318715.1 uncultured Eubacteriales bacterium
CAACCCGACGTACTTTGCGGCGGACATTGCCTACCACCGGAACAAGATTGCCGAACGCGGCTTTGACAAGGCCATCAACGTCTGGGGCGCCGACCACCACGGCCACGTGGCCCGGATGAAGGGCGCGCTCGGGGCGCTCGGCCTCGGCGACGACTGCCTGGACGTGGTCCTCATGCAGCTCGTCCGGCTGACCCGCAACGGCGAGACCGTCCGCATGTCCAAGCGGACCGGCAAGGCCATTACGCTGACGGACCTGCTGGACGAAATTCCCATTGACGCGGCCCGCTTCCTCTTCAACATGCGGGAAGCCGGCTCGGAAATGGAATTTGACCTGGGGCTTGCCGTGGAACAGAGCGCGCAGAACCCGGTCTACTACTGCCAGTACGCCCACGCGCGGATCTGCAGCATTTTAAAGAAGCTGGCGGAAGGCGGCAAGACGCCGGAAGCCTGCACGGCCGAAGAGCTGGAGCGCCTGACCGCGCCGGAAGAGCGGGACCTCATCCGCTGTCTGGCCGCGCTGCCGGATGAAATTATCCAGGCGGCCAAAGACTACGACCCGGCCCGCCTGACCCGGTACGCCATTGACCTTGCCACCGGCTTCCACAAATTCTACAACGCCTGCCGCGTGGACGTGGACGACGCCGGCCTCGGAAAGGCACGCCTGTTCCTCTGCCTCTGTGTGAAGACGGCCCTGTCCAACGTGCTGACCATGCTCAAGGTGACCGTTCCGGACCATATGTAACAAACCAGACCCCCTGCCGTTTGGCAGAGGGTCTTTTCATATTGGTTCGGATTACGGCTTTTCCGCCCACTTAATGGCATCGGCAATGTCCTTGTCGTTCGGACGGCCGGCTTTGACACCGTGGAATTCGCCCGGGCACCAGAACTGGTTGCGGGAAATCTTAATGCCGAGGTCTTTGCAGACTTTGCTGGTCTGTTTGTAGCTGCCCTTGATGAGAGCGGCCTGGCTGAAGAGATAAACTTCACCAATCTTGTCCTTGTTGGCCTTGAGGAACTCCTTGACGCTGTTGTCAATGCCGTAGGCATAGACGGAGGCGCCGAGGATCAGCTGGTCAACGGGCTCGGACAGCGGGACGGCGACGGTCTCGGCTTTGACGCCGATGGCGTCTCCAATGGCGTTGGCCATTTTGGCGGTATGACCGGTTTTGCTGGAATAGTAACGGATTGCTTTCGACATAGTTCTTTCTCCTTTACTGGTTGTTTCTCGGCTTGTATTGCCATTGCTTTTTTCAATGTCTGCGGAAAGTCTACACGGCATTTATGACCTGAATATGACTCCCTTCTCCGGGTTCGGTTTTCTCACTCATTTTTCTCAGTCATTTTTCTCACTCATTTAATAGTATATACATATTATTTTGGTATCCTTAGTAACTGTATGAGTGAGCCAAGTTCCGTAAGATTTGGCCTATTTTTTATAACAAGGAGTACTTCATGAACCGGATGAAACGCATTCTTTCCCTTGTTCTGGCCCTTGCCCTCTGTGCCCTGTGCTTTACCGCCTGCCGCAAAGACAAGGAGCCGGACCCCGAAACCACGACGGTCTCCAACACGGTCACCGTCACCTTCCCCGAAGGCATTACCGTTCTGGAAATTGCCGAAAAGCTGGAGAAGAAAGGCGTCTGCAGCGCCGAGAGCTTTGAAGAAGTCTGCAAGTCGGTGCCGGAAGGATACGAAGACCTTCTCTCCGACACCTCGGCGGACGGACGGGTCTTTGCCCTGGAAGGCTACCTGTTCCCGGACACCTACGAATTCTACAAAGACGAACCGGCGGAAGATGTGGTCAAACGGTTCCTGGACAACCTTGCGTCCAAACTGACCGACGACATGTACGACCAGGCCACCGCCAAAGGGTTCCTCAATATGGATCAGCTGCTGAGCTTTGCCTCGGTCATCCAGGCCGAAGCCAGCGACCCGAAGGAAATGCCGGGCGTTGCCGGTGTCTTTTACAACCGGCTGCTGGACCCTGCCGGGTACCCCTACATTGGCAGTGACGTCACCCGTCAGTACATTGACACGAAGATGAAGGACTACATTGAGGAGCAGGGCCTCCCCTATGACACCCTCTTCGGCAACTACAACACCAACGACGCATATACCAACAAGACCTCCGGCCTTCCCATCGGCCCGGTCTGCAACCCCGGTCTGGCGGCCATCAAGGCGGCGCTGGACCCGGAGGAGTCGGACTACTATTACTTCTTCACCGACCCGGACTGGAACTACTATTACTTCACGAACCTGTCGGACTTCCAGACCGCGTGGTACAACCTGCAGAACACCGGAAGCGTCAAGGGATAAGGAGACATTATGAAAAAGTTTATCTCCTGGAACGTCAACGGCCTGCGAGCCTGCGTCAAGAAGGGCTTTGAAGAGTCGTTCCTTGCCCTGGACGCCGACGTCTTCGCCATTCAGGAAACCAAGCTGCAGGAAGGACAGATTGACCTGGACCTCCCCGGCTATCACTCCTACTGGCACTACGCCGAGAAGAAAGGGTACTCCGGCACGGCGGTCTTCACCAAAGAGGAACCGCTCTCCGTGTTCTACGGCATAGACAGCCCGGACCACGACTGCGAAGGACGGACCGTTACGCTGGAATTCCCGGACTACTATTTCGTCACCGCGTACGTCCCGAATGCCCAGCCGGAACTCCGGCGGCTTCCCTACCGCATGGACTTTGAAGACAAAATGCGGGACTACCTGTCCAGCCTTGCCGGGTCCAAACCGGTCGTCTACTGCGGGGACCTGAACGTGGCGCACAACGAAATTGACCTGAAAAACCCGAAGACCAACGTCGGCAACCCCGGCTTCTCCAACGAGGAGCGGGCCAAGTTCACCGAACTGCTCGGCGCCGGCTTCACGGACACCTTCCGGCACCTGTATCCGGACGTAACGGACGCCTACTCCTGGTGGTCGTACCGGTTCCGCGCCCGGGAAAACAACGCCGGCTGGAGAATTGACTACTTTGTGGTCTCCGAAGACCTGAACGACAAAATTACCGAGGCCAAGATCCACACGGAAATCTTTGGCTCGGACCACTGCCCGGTCGAACTCGACCTTAATTTGTAAGAACAAAATCCATTCAGGAAAGGAACTGACCCCATGAGCCAGCTCATCAAATTCACCACCGAGACCCCGTCGGACATTCCGCAGGAATACCTGGACAAGTTCGACATCAGCGTCGTCCCGCTCCACGTCAACCATGACGGCAAGGACTACAAGGACGGTGAACTGACCAACCAGTACATTTACGACACCTTCCGGGAGAAGAAGATCCTCCCGAGCACGTCCGCGGTTGCGGTCGGCGAGTATCAGGACTTCTTCCGCCCGTTTCTTGCCGAAGGCAAGACCATTATCCACGTGGCCATGAGTTCGGGAATTTCTTCGACGTATCAGAACGCCTGCATCGCCGCAGAGGATTTGGAAGAAGAAGGAAAGGTTTACGTCATAGACTCCAAAAAGCTGTCCCTTGCCACCGCGGTCCTGGTGTTCAAGGGCGCCGAAATGGCGGAGAACGGCATGGCGGCGGAAGACATTGTGGCCGCGCTGGAAGACATGGTCCCGAAGGTGGACAACACCTTCATCATTACGAGTCTCGAGTTCCTGCGCCACGGCGGACGCTGCTCGGCTATGGAGGCCTTCGGCGCCAACCTGCTGAAGCTGAAGCCCATGATCAACATGGTGGACGGTTCCATGGAAGTGGAAAAGAAATACCGCGGCCAGGACCTGAATGTTTATCTTCAGTACATTGAAGAGCGCCTGGACGGCGTCGACTACGACGACGAATACGTCCTCTTCGGCAACGTCCTTCTGGACGACGCGCAGAAGAAGGAAGTCATCCGGAAACTCAAGAAGGATTATGACTTTAAAAACATTGTCTACAATGACCTGGGAACCGTAATTATGTCCCACGGCGGAAAAGGCGCCATGGGTGTCTGGTTCATCCGAAAGTAAGGGAGCTACCATTATGAAATTATCCAACAAGTTTTTGGCGCTGCTCATGGCCGTCATTGTTTCGCTGACGCTGTCGGTCCCGACGTTTGCCGCTCCGAAGAGCGGGGAAACCACGGAGACGGCGGAGGCAACGGAAGCGGCCATGACCGAAGAAGAGGCCGAAGCCGCGGCAAAAACGGCGGCGGAAGTGTCCGAGGCGGCCGAGGAAGCGGAAACCAAGGACCGCGCCGTGGACGCCAAGATTTCCAGCTTCAACAACCCGAACGGCCGGATCCTCAGCATGTCCCGCGGCGGCATTCCCCGCATTCATCCGGAGGACTCCGAAGCCGGCATTAAACAGTGTGTGGAAATTGGCGTCGACATCATTTCCGTTCACGTCCGCAAGACCAAGGACGGCCAGCTGGTCCTCTTCGAAGACGAGACCATTGACCGGATGCTGGTGGACCCCGTTACGAAGAAAGGCGGCACCGGAAAGGTCAGCGACTACACCCTGAAACAGCTGCAGAACGACTTTGTCCTGCGGGAGCGCAGCGGCGGTGCCCACAACAAGGCCTCGAAGAGTAAAATCCTGTCTCTGGCCGAAGCCCTGGCCGTCTGCAACGACTCCATGATGCTGTACATTGTCAACGGATTCCAGTATCCCGGTACCATCAACACACTGGCCCGTGAGACCAAGACGACCGACATTGTCATTCTCGGCGGCGCCGAGGACCCGGACACCGTCAAGAGCTTTGTCGGCAAAGTCGGCACGCCCCTCTGTCTGCTGTCCACCCTGTACATGGACGGCGAGACCAAGGGCTCGGCCAAAGAGTTTCTGACCAACTCCCTGTCGTCCGGCGCCTCGTCGGTCATGCTGACCGCGGACAAAGAGTACTCCTCCATCTTCAAGGAAGCCACCATCCGCAAAGCGAAGGGCGAGGGCCGCGCCATTGCCAGCTTCACGGACTACGACCGTTCCGGCGAACGCAAGGACAACATTACCGGCTGGGAAGAACTCATTAAAGCCGGCTACAGTATTATTGAAACCGACTATCCGGAGGAGCTCTGCCTCCACATCCGCGAAATTGAAGCGTACCGTGCCAACCTCACGGCGCTCATTACCCAGGCACAGAGCCTGAGCGAGGACTCCTATGAGAAGTCCACGTTCAACACCATGCAGCACTCGCTCAAGGAAGCCGAGAAAATTACGGCCACCGGCTGCATTTCGCTGGCCGACCTGGACGATGCCCGGTATGACCTTCAGGAAGCCATAGATGCCCTGGAATACGGCACCGCGGTCCCGAAGAAGCACACCCCGGCATGGCTGATCCTTGCCATCCTCCTTGCCGTTGTTCTGGCTGTGGCGCTGCTGGCCATCCTCGGCCTCCGGTTCTTCAACCGCCGGAAGAAGTACCACCAGACCCACGACAAGGTTCTGGAAGAGTTCAAGCAGCAGAGTGAATCCAACCTGGCTACCGCCAAGACCAAAGTGGATATCTTTGACAGCCCCATTTCCACGGACGGCACCGGTGACAATATCCTGGACAACCTCGGCGGAGACAAGGCCGCCGCTGCCGTAGCGGCCGAAGAAGCCGAAGTGGCCGCCGCACAGGCACAGGAAGAAATCAAACTGGAAGAAGAGGCCCGCAAAGAGGCCCGGAAGCAGAAAACTACCGCACTCTTCAAGAAGCACAAGAAGCCCAAAGATGAGACGGCTGCCGATCAATCCGCCGGCAAAGCAGCGGACAAAGCAAGTTCTAAAGCCGCCGGCAAAACCGCCACCGCCGAAGGTAAACCCTCCAATGAAGTTCCCTTCGTGGAAATTGGCGGGAACGTGGACAGCGGTCTTAATGAACGGCCGGACGACGACCTCTTTGCCGACCTGCCGCGGCGAAGCTCTGCGGAACTCGACGCCGTGGACGAACGCCTGCTGAACTCCACCCGCGAAAAGCGGGAAGCCCGCCGCAAGGCTTCCGAAGCGGAGAGAGCCGCTGCAGAAGCGGAAGCCGCACGGAAAGCCGCCGAAGAGGCGGAGGCCGCTGCAAGAGCTGCCGAGGAAGCCCTCCGCGCCGCCGAAGCTGCCGCCGAAGCCGCCGACAAGGCCAACAAGTAAAAACCGCAGACAAAAAGAACCCCTGCTTGAGCAAGCAGGGGTTCTTTTGACGTCTTATAGAGTTTTCGCTCGTTTGGTTAGCTTGGTTGCTGATTAACCAAAGATGCCAGCGAGTCCGCAAAGAGCGGAGGCAAGCTTGTTCATGATGCCAATGCCGGCGGAAAGAAGATCTGCGCTTCCGCCTTTGCCAACGGTCAGTCCGCCCAGAAGGTCGGCAACCGGAATGGAAAGGTTGGCAGCTTCGTTAGCAGCCGTAGTGGCAGTAGAAGTAACCGTGCTGGCAGCACCGGTCAGGTTTCCAACGGTGCTGGCAACATTGTTGATGATGCCGGCAATGGCGTTGGTGTCGAGACCCGTGTCTTTCAGGAGCGTCGTCATTGCAGCGGCAAGAGCTTCGCCGTTGCCAAGACCGGAGATAACGCCGGTGACGTTGCCGGAGAGTTCGGCAATGGCATTGGAGACCCGAACGCCGACGTCACTGATGGTACCGCTGACGGTCCCGATAACTCCACCGATGGTGGAAAGAAGTCCGTTGATATCAATGTTATTGATATTCTTGAGAAGCTGGAGAAGAGCAATGTTACCCTCGACCATGATTCTCTTCTGGATGACACCATAGGTGGATTTCATAATGGAGGCCTGAATGGCAACGTTCAGTCCGTTAATGATGGAACGAACCAGCGGGACCCAGGCGTCCAGGATGGGATCCTGATATTTGATGAAAACGTACAGAAGCCCGCCGCTCATAAGGAGCATCATGAATGCAATAAAAATGCAGATGATACCAATGATGAGACGGATGTTGGATCTGCTTCTCAGCTTTTCTTGGTAATCCAAGGACTTGGTCAGCCGTTCGGCTTCCATGGTGTTGCTGATGCGCATCAGCGCTTCACCAATCATGGCGTCCCCGGAGGATATGGTGCGTCTCCTATCGTCCATATCGCATCCTCACTTTCGCTAAAGATTTTTGAGTATGAGTAAAACTACCCGTTGTTAAATTGAATATAAAAATTCTGCTCGTAAAACCAAAGCTAAAGATTAACCAAGTCCCTTGGCCAAACCTGCCAGGGCACCGGTGATCTTCTCTGCTGTCTGAAGAGCGCCGTTGGTAGCGTCCGTAAGGGCGGTGGTATCAACGGTACCAAGGTTGCCGAACAGGCCGCCGACCAGATCAGAAACGGAAGAACCGATGCTTCCGACCGAGCTCCTCGCAACATCAACAAGGCCGCCAACGCCTCCGGTGACCGAACCAACCAGGTCGGAGATTCCGCCGGTGATCGGGCTGAAGTCGATGCTTCCAAGTTTGATGTTCAGGAAGTACATCAGCTGATTGAGCATTTCCACGGTCAGAGCTTTGTTCAAAGGCTTGTACGTAGCTTTCTCCGTAGATGCATAGAAAAATGTGTTGATTGCATTAATAAGACTCTTAAGGAACGGTCCTGTGGTGTCCAGCATGGCCTGTTCGTACCGGAACAGTACGAATACCAGGAACCCGCCGGCAACCAGAAGGCAAAGCATCAGGAACAGGCTGAACAGCGAAAGGATAAGTCTCCAGACTCTCCTCGTGTGCACGCCGCCCTGGTAACTCAGAGATTTGGTCAGTCTCTGGGCCGTGAGAGTATTGTTGACTCTCATGAGGCCTTCGCCGATCATGGACTCCTCTGAGGATATGGTGCGTCTCCTATCGTCCATATCGCATCCTCACTTTCACTGTAGATTTTGAGCAGATAAATGAGCAGAAAATTCCATCCACTTACCATGAAATTATAAAGCATATAAATACAGAAATCAATAGGACCGCCCCGTTTTTTTGGACACCAGAACATCTTTTTCGTGAAAAACAGACAATTCCGCAGCCCTGTCTTTCCCCGGCACCGGAGGCGGGCGTTTGTCACTTCTCCCCAAATGTCAAATTTCATTTCCGTAGAAACCTGCCAAACAGTTTAAATGTTTTCTAATTAGGGTCTCCAGATGCTTGAAGCACTCTTCTCCTTCTGTTATTATTAGATAAAGAAAGTGGTGGATTCTCGCCAATTTTCATGCATTTTGTTAATAATGACCGAAGAATTCAATCATTTTCTGTACTTCCTGATTAACGAGAGGTAACATCATGGCTTTTGAACGAGAGGACCTTAGCGTTCCCGTTTACCTGTTCCACCAGGGAAACAACGCCAAGGCCTATGAATTAATGGGGTCGCACAGGATTCCGGGAACCGACACCGTCGTGTTCCGCGTCTGGGCGCCCCATGCACTTTCCGTCAGCGTTGTCGGCGACTTCAACAACTGGAACGACAACGACAACCGGATGGAAAAGATCAGTGACGGCATCTGGGAGGCCGAAATTCCGGGCATTCAGGACTATACCGTTTATAAGTACAG
>ONLO01000048.1 GCA_900318715.1 uncultured Eubacteriales bacterium
AAGGTAATTTCAATGTCGTCCGTGGTAATGGGCTCCACATGCAGGACGCGGCTCTTCTTGTCTTCAAAGATGTGCCGCAGCATGTTCATCTTCTGGGTGTCGTAGTTGCCCATGTTGTCCGAGACGAAGAGGATGCTGCCGGTAATGTCGTTGACCTTGGCCAGGAGCATCTTCTGTTCCAGCGTATAGGTCAGGTTCTCGTCCCGCAGGAAGAAGACGTCCGGGTCGTTGGCAAAGGCTCTGCCGTCCAGGCCGTGGCGGAAGACCGAGTTCAGCACCGCGTTGTACGAGCACGGAATTTCGTTGTTGATTTTCAGCTTGTTGAGGAAGTCGCCCTCGAAGGTCCGGCTGGAGTCTGCGCCAATGCGGCAGGCGTCAAAGATGCCGAAGCACGGGCCGAGCGGCACGCCGCAGCCGAGGATGATCTTGTCTCCGCAGCACTCACGGAGGAAGTCAATGCCGTCGCACATAATTTCGCCGCGGGTCTTGCCGTTCCGCGGGAGCTCCGCCTGCGTGAACAGGAAGTCCAGCTTGACCATGTCAAAGCCCCACTCGTTCAGGACGACGTCAAAGAAGTGCCGGATGTACGCGCGGGCCTCTTCGTTGTAAATGTCCATGGCATAAGCGCCGCCCCAGCCGAAGTGGGAGTAACGCGGTTTGCCGTTCGGGTTCTTGATCATCCACTCCGGATGGGCCTTGGCCACCTTGGAGCTGATGGCCGCGCAGTACGGGGCCAGCCACAGGCCGGCTTTGTAACCCTTGGCGTGGATCTTCTCCACAATGGGCTGCAGGCCGTGCGGGAACTTCTCCGGGTCAATGTCCAGCCAGTCGCCGGTCTTCGTCTGGAAGCCGTCGTCAATCTGGAAAATCTGGGTGAGGTCAGATGCTGGGTGCATGGCGTCCAGGTCCCGGAGGATAATGTCTTCGCTAATTTTGGAGTAGTAGTTGTACCAGGAGGTGTAGCCGGCCAGGCGGTCCACCTTCGGCTTCTTCACGCCGAGGAAGTCAAAGAAGTACTTGTCAAAGGCGGTGTCGTAGTCGTCCTCGACAATGCAGATGTCAAAAACCTCGTACTCCTGCCCCGCGGCCAGTTCCAGTCCGTCAATTTCCTTGCGGATGGTGAAGAGGCCGTGCATATCGGCAGTGAAGATGGTGTAGCCGTGGCGTTCCGTGCGAGAACCGTACAGCTTGATGTTCGGGCTCTCCTTCTTGCGGAAGTAGCAGAACGTGTAAGAGTTGAAGATGCCTTCGCGGCCGTAGAGGCCCCAGCTGTAGTCCGCCGTAAGGCCCGCCTTGTCCTTCATCCAGCTGTTAAAGAAGACCGGGTTGAGGCCCGGGAGCGTGTCGTGTTTGGTCCACTCACGGGTGGTGGTCCAGGACTGGAAGCCGTTGGCAAAGAACAGGTCGTTCTCGCCATACCAGCGTTCCTCGGAAATGTACAGGGTCCGCATGGTCAGGGGCTTGAGCGCGCGCAGCGTTCCGTAGATACGGTCCTTGGACACTTCCAGCGTGAAGGTGAAATCCTCGTTGAGCGGCTGGTTCGTGCGTTTGGTCACGCCGCCGATGTCATACGAAAAGTTTGTCCGGAAAGTTTTTTCAAACGTCATAGTCCATCCTCCTGTTCGTGCGCAAAGTTTACGGGGTATATTCAGAGACAGTATACCATATCTTGTATTAATAATAAAGGAGCTGCCGCACTTTTTGTGGACAGCTCCGTATTTTTCAGTTTCAAATTTATGCCTTTTTCCGGGACAGGCGGCCTCGGACGGTGTTCAGAATTTCATAGACGTCCGGGTCCTTCACCAGCAGCAGCGTAACGCCGTAGAGGCCGAAGAAGGCCAGGGCGCCGAGAAGCAGCCGGAAGAACGGCCGGGAGTCAAAGAACAGGAAGACCGGCACAGCGCCTGCCAGGCCAATGGCAGTGGCCAGCAGGTAGAACGGCAGCCGGAACTTGCGGCGCACTTCCAGGAGGAGGTCCCGCGTGAAGAACAGCTGGACCGCCAGGACGCAGATTTCCGCCGCCATGGTGGCCACGGCGGCGCCGGCGGCGGCGTACTTCGGAATGAGGATGAGGTTGAGGACGAAGTCCACCACGGCGCCCGTTACCACCGAGTAGAGCACGTACTGCTCTTTCCCCTGGGATACCAGCACCTGGATGCCCAGGACCCCCGTCAGTCCAATGAAGATGGTGGAAAACGTGAGGAGCTGCATGGGCACCGCAGCCACGGCGTATTCGGCGCCGGAAATGAAGATGAGTGCATCGCGCGCAAACAAAATCATAAACGCCGACAGCGGCAGGGACATGAGGAGCGTGGCATTGAGCGCACGGGCGGCAAGCTGTTTGTACTCGGCCGTCCGCCCCTCTTTCAGGTAGTACGACATCCGCGGCAGCAGGACGTTGCCGAAGGAGGTCACGAGGCTGACCAGGATGTTTTTGATTTTGACCGCCGCGTCGTAAATGCCGACGTCCCGGTCCGTCTTCATGAAACCGAGCATGACCCGGTCGAGGTTCGTGTAAATGGAAATGGCCATGCTCTGGGCGAAGAGCACCAGGATGGGCCGGAAATGGCGCCGGTAGTTGCAGTTGCGGTAAATGCCGAAGTCAATGAACTGCCGGGCGCGGATGAAGTTCAGGATGTTGGAGCCGGCGGCCGCAAAGACCGTAATGGCGCCGTAGAGGACATAGTCCTTCTCCTCATGCACGAAGAGGAACATGAGGACAATGGAGGCAAGCTTGAAGAAGATGGAGCGGAAAGTAATGTAGTCGTACTGTTCCAGGGCCTGGTAGAGCCAGTTCATGCCGAAGAGGTTCAGCACAATGTTTGCGGTGAAGATGAGGAACAGCGGCGTCTCCGCCCGGAAGCGCGGCACCAGGAAGACTGAGGCCACATAGGCCACGGTTATGATGAGCGTGGTCACCGAGTTAATGACGAACAGCTCAAAGACCGTCCGGGAGAGCGCCTCCCGGTCGTCCCGCACCTGTGCACACGCCCGGATGCCGTGGGTCGGAATGCCGAGGCTTGCCACCATCATGAAATACGAGACCACGGAGACGGCGAATGCCACCTTGCCGTTGCCCGTCAGATGGAGGATCCGGGAGACGTACGGGAACGTAATGAGCGGAAACAGGAACTGGGACGCCGTCAATATGAAATTCATGAGGAAATTGTAGCGCACGGAGTGCACTTTCGGCCCGCCGGACTTCTCCGGCCCGCTTTTCGGCGGTTCGCCCTGCGGGGCGTTGGCCGGACTGATTTCCGGCCCTTGCTTCACTTCGCTCATTTTCGGCACCTCCTTTCCCTTGCATCTGCGTGCCGCCCGGCACGCCTTCAAAAAGCCCCCGGCCAGCGGGGTCACCGACAGGCCGGGGTTTCGTAGTTGTCTGTGGGCTTAATCAGCGGGCGAGAAGCTGTCTTTGCCGACGCCGCAAACCGGGCAGGCAAAGTCGTCCGGAAGGTCTTCCCATTTGGTGCCGGCAGCAATACCGTTGTCCGGGTCACCAATGGCTTCATCGTATTCCCAACCGCAGATGTCGCAAATGTATTTCATAGTGCGTCTCCTTCTTGCTAAAAGCCTAAAGTTTGTGAAAAACAGGATGTATTCCTGAGTTCGTCTTCATTGTACCAATTGTACAACACTTGCACAAGAAAATTTTGGAAGGACTTTTTCAAAGCTTTTTGAAAGAATTCCCTTACAAAAGCTCGTTTAGCGTCTCCGAAAGCTCCTCCCACTCGGCCATGGCGGTTTCCAGTTGTTCATTGGCGTCGGCCAGCTCCGCGGACAGGGCGGAAATCTTCTCGTAGTCGGCGCTGATGGCGGGGTCGTCGAGCTGCGCGGTGAGGTCTTCAATCCGGGTCTCAAGGGCGCTGATTTCCTCTTCCTTGCGGGTGACGGCTGTCCGGGCT